>NZ_JAFLNG010000442.1 GCF_017427025.1 Streptomyces sp. FH025 | reverse complement strand
GCCGGCTCCTCCACGACGGGCGCGGCCGGGGCCTCCGGCGCGGGCACCTTGGTGAAGGCCACGGTGGGCCGGTGCCCGCCCTCCGCCGGCGCGGACTCGACGACCGGCGCGGCACCGGCGACCGGGACCGCGTCGACGGACGGGGCCGGAGCGGCATCGGCCGGCTCGGCCGTGGGCTCCGGGACACGGCTGAACGCCATCGTCGGCTTGTGGCCGCCCTGAGCGGTGCCCTCGGAAGCGGTGCCGGCCGCCTCCTGGGCCCCCGCGGGCTGCTCCCCCTGCGGCCCGGTGGGCCCAACCTCGCGCTCGGTGCTCACGGACGACCTCCATAGCTGACTGAACCAAGGACCATAGTTTTTCGCATGGCCGATTCGATTGCCGTAAGGACCCCTCTGAATAACTCATAAGAATCCTTAGCCGGCCCCGACGACCGGACACGATCGGACGGGACCGGGCACGACCGGGGGGCTCCCCACCCCCCACCGCGCGTCCGCGATGCGGACCCGCGTCCGCCCGGCCTTTGGCGTTCCTCCCCGTGCCGGTTAGCCTGACGCTCCTAACTGACACGCGGGAGCTTGGACCGACCAGGCTGAGAGTGCGCATGTCGACCGTACCGCCAGGCGAGCCGCCGGCGGACCGTCGAGGGGGCGCTGACCGCCGGAACCTGTCCGGGTAATGCCGGCGTAGGGAGTATCGGCCATGCCGCCTGCTTCGCCATCCTCTTCTCCGGGCGCGCCCGCGTCCAAGGGTTTCCCCGAACCGACCGGGGCCGCGGCCGCGGGTACCACCGGCACCGCGGTGCTCGACGAGCGCGTCGAGGCGCCGCTGGTCCTGGACACCGAGCCGCCGCGCACCCTGCGCTTCCGGGACCACTTCGCGCTCTGGATGAACCTGGGCGTCAGCCTGATCGGCTTCTCCACCGCCGCCACCGTGCTCGGTGCCCAGGGCAGCGAACTGTCACTGGCCGCCGCGGTGACCGCGATCGTGACCGGTACGGCGGTCGGCACCGCGATGCTCGGCGTGGCCGCGCTGATCGGCGCCCGCACCGGCGCCCCCGCGATGGCCAACCTGCGCGGGCTGTTCGGCACCCGACTGTCGTACCTGCCGACCGTGCTGAACATCGTCCAGTGCATCGGCTGGGGCGTGTTCGAGCTGCTGACCATCTCGGCGGGCGCGCAGACCGTCGCCCACACCACCGGCTACCGCTGGCTGTTCGTGCTGCTCGCGGGCGCGCTGACCACCGCGCTGACCATCTGGCCGCTGGGCGCGATCGCGGTGCTGCGCCGCTTCGTGGCCGGGGCGGTCGCGGTCGCGATGGTGTACTTCACCGTCCAGCTGGGCCGCCAGGGCGTGCCCGACCCGGGCGCGGGCAACTGGCACGGCTTCCTGGGCGCCACCGACGCGATGATCGCGGTGTCGATCTCCTTCGTGCCGATGGCCGCCGACTACACCCGGCACTCGCGCACCGCGCGCTCGGCGTTCTGGGGCAGCTTCTCCGGCTACACCCTCGCCCAGGTCTGGTGCTACGTGCTGGGCCTGATGGCGCTGCTCCAGTCCGGGGGCGACCCGAGCCGGATCTTCGACTCCTTCCTCGGCGTCTGGGCCGGCTGGCTGTTCCTGCTGGTGCTGGTGCTGCGCGAGACCGACCAGTCCTTCGCCAACGTGTACTCGACCGCGATGTCGATCCAGAACCTGCTGCCGAAGGTCGACCGCCGGGTGCTGAGCGGCGGGATCGGCGTGCTGACCACCGTGCTGGCGCTGCAGATCGACAAGTTCACCGACACCTACAGCAACTTCCTCGGTCTGATCGGCTCGGTGTTCGTGCCGCTGCTGGCGGTGCTGGCGGTGGACTACTTCTTCGGGGCCGGCCGGCACGGCTGGGACCTCTCCGAGCGGGCGCCGTCGCGCTGGCTGATGCTGCTGCCGTGGCTACTGGGCTTCGTGGTCTACCAGTTCATCGCGCCGACGGCGGTCGCGGGCTGGTGGACGGACTTCTGGACCTCCGCCCAGGAGGCGCTGCACTTCACCCCGCAGGAGTGGACCTCCGCCTCGCTGTTCGCCTTCCTGGTGCCGGCCCTGGCCACCTGGGCGCTCACCCCGCTGACCCGGCGCACCGGCACGCCTGAGCAGCGCGCCTGAGCAACACGCCTGAGCAGCGGCCCCGAACGGCGCTCCCGAGCGGCGCGGAGGCGAAGACGGCCCCACAGGTTGGGACCGTCTTCGCCTCCGCGTCACCTGCCCCGCCTATCGTTGAGGCCGTGACCAGCCCAGACCTGTCCTCGGCGGCGGCGCGCACCGCGCCGCCCGTCCAGGTGATCGCCCACCGCGGTTCCTCCCACGCACTGCCCGAGCACACCCTCGCGGCCTACCGGCGCGCGCTCGACGAGGGCGCCGACGCGGTCGAGTGCGACGTCCGGGTCACGGTCGACGGTCATCTGGTCTGCGTGCACGACCGCCGGATCCGCCGGGTGTCGAACGGCCAGGGCACCGTCTCCGCCATGACGCTCGCCGAGCTGGAGGCGTACGACTTTGGCGCCTGGAAGACCGGCCGCCCCAGCACCGACCCCGAACTGCGCGGCGTGCTGCGGCTGGAGCGCCTGCTGGAGCTGGTGGCGGACTGCGGCCGCCCGGTGGACCTGGCGATCGAGACCAAGCACCCGGTGCGCTACCGCGGCCGGGTGGAGGCCGAGCTGCTGCGGATGCTGGAGCGGTTCAAGATCGGCGCGACCCGGGAGGGAAACCGCCCGTCCGCCCGGATCATGAGCTTCTCCTCGATCGCGCTGAACCGGGTGGCCACCACCGCGCCGCGGTACGGGCGGGTGTTCCTCTTCGAGCGGACGCTGCCGCTGCTGGGCCGGCTGCGCGAGGGCTCCCCGCTGCCGGGCGGGGCGCGGATCGCGGGACCGGGCATCGAGCTGGTCCGGGCCCGGCCGCAGCTGGTGACCAGGCTGCGCGAGCTGGGGCACCAGGTGCACGTGTGGACGGTGGACGAGCCGGCCGACGTCGAGCTCTGCCTGGAGCTCGGGGTGTCCGCGATCATCACCAACCGGCCCGCGGAGGTGCTGGCGCAGCTCGGCCGGTGATCCGTCACCGGGGCGGCGGTCGTACCGGTTCAGCCTGATCACTCTGGTCGGCAGTCAAACCTTCCGCGCACGTTATTGCCGGAATTCTTGCACTCGGGCGACAGAGGGTGAGCACGGAATGACCTCTTGTCGACCCTGGGTCGCGCTGCTCGAAATGGACTCGCGGGATCCCCGGATGGTCGTTTCCGACGCATTACCAAGGGGCATCCATCCCTCGGCATACGCTGAAGGAGGTCCGGGGGTGGCGTTGATGGTGGCGCGTGAAGTGCCGACTTCATCGACCATGGCAGTGCCGCACGGCCCAGCGAGTGTCGGGGTCGCGCGGCGCCGACTGCGTCGAGATCTGGGTGACCGGCAGATACCGGAACCGGTCATTGATGATGCCGTTCTGATCCTTTCCGAGCTGTTGAGCAACGCCTGTCGATACGCCCGTCCGCTCGGCCCGCTGCCGGCCCTCGTCCGGGGCGCCAGGGCCGGGGTGGTGGACCAGCTGCTGGTCGGCGTCCCCTCCGGGACGCACTCCCCGACCGGCGGTCGGGAGCACGAGGAGGGCGCGGCCGAGCCGGACGGCGGGGTGCTGGTCCGCTGGCAGATGCACACCGACGGCGTGCTCACCCTGGAGGTCACCGACGGCGGCGCGACCACCCGGCCGCTGCCCGCCGGCCCCTCGCTGACATCGCGCGGCGGCCGCGGCCTGAGCATCGTCGACCAGCTGGCCAGCGACTGGGGCGTGCGCGACGCGCCCGGCGAGGTGACGGTCTGGGCGGCGCTGCCCGCGCGCGCCCGGCACGCCCGGCGCACGACCGGCGACGCGCGCAGCGCGTAGGGACGGGCCGAGGGCCCGTCCTACGAGGCGCGCGCGGTCGACACGTCCGTGCGGGGCCCGCCCCCGGCGCGCCCCCACGAGGTCGCCCGGGGCGCGCGCCAGGGCAACCTCAGTAGGCTTCCCCGGAGCAAAGGACCACCGTTCCCCCGGGAGAGCCGCACCATGGGCAAGAAGGCCGCCAAGAAGGCGCCGCAGCGCCAGTCCACCACCGCCGTCACGGGCGAGATCCCCGTGGTCGGGGCCCGCGAGAACTGCCCCTGCGGCTCGGGCCGCCGGTACAAGGCCTGCCACGGCCGGGAGGCCTCGCACGCGGTCCAGGAGCTGGTGCACCGCCCGTTCGAGGGCCTGCCGGGCGAGGCCGACTGGGTGGCGCTGCGCGAGCTGGTGCCTGCCGCCACCGTGCCGCTGACGCTGGCCGCCGGGGTCGTCGAGACCGCGAACGGCGAGGTCCCGTCGGTGACCCTGGCCACCGTGCTGCCGCTGGCCTGGCCCGCCCTGCGCCGCCAGGACGGCTCGATCCTGCTCGGCCTCCAGACCCAGTCCTCCTCCGGCGACCTCAGCCGCGACCTCGCGGACGCCCTGGAGCTGGCCCTGGCCACCGAGCCGGGCACCCCGGTGCCGGCCCGCCGGACCGTCCCGGGCGGCCGCCGCCTGCAGGACCTGCTGGACACCACCGCCGGCTTCACGCCCGCCGTGCACACCGGCTTCGAGTTCTGGCTGGAGGACGCCGAGACCGCCACCGGCGAGGTCGCCGCCTCCCTGGAGCGCGCCAACGCCTCGGCCATCCCGACCGAGAAGCTCGGCAGCGTCGACGCCGCCTACTGGTGCGGCACCCCGGACAAGAACCACCTGCGCTGGGTGATGACCGTGCCGGAGGAGAAGCTGCTGGACGCGCTGGCCCGGCTGGACGCCGCCGGTGAGGCCTCGCTCGGCGCGGACACCCGCCTGGTCGGCTCCTTCCGCGCGCACGGCCTGACCGTCCCGGTGTGGGACCTCCCGCTCGCCATGACCGCCGCCGACTGCGAGAAGCCCGCCGCCGAGTTCGGCGAGCGGCTCGCCTCGGTGCTCGCCGACGCGACCCCGCTGACCGCCGACGAGCGGCGCACCCGCGCCAACCTGGTGAACCGTCAGGTCACCTTGAACTAAAGCGCGCGGGGATCCGGGTGATACGCGTCACATTGTCGCCGCGAAGGCGCAATTTCCGGGCCTGGAGGGCGTCTTGGAAATTGGCGCGGGCGCGGATCCTTGTTACTGTCTAAAGAGTCCGGCCGCTGGTGCATCCCCCGTCGCCAGCGGCCGGATCTTTTTCTTTTCCGGAAGACCGCGGAACCGGGCCTCGAAGTCCGGCGCGAACCGTCGGCCCGTCAGTACGCCGAGCGGCCGCTGTCCAGCCGGACCGTCGCCTCCACCAACTCGCCCAGCAGCGGCCCGACCTGCGGCAGCCAGACCCCGCCGCCCGCGCTCGGCCGCGGCGGCAGCACCCAGCGCACCCTCCCCCAGCCTCCGGCCGAGGGGGCCCCAACGGCCGCACCACCGGGCGGCAGCGGCAGGAAGCCGCCCGGCCCGTGATAGCGCAACGACCCGGGCACCCAAGGGAGTTGGGCGAGCATCTCACCCAGCGCATCGAGCGAGTACGGGGCCACCAGCAGCGCGTAGCGGCCCGGCATCGCGAGCACCGGGCCGAGCGGCAGCCGCAGCGCGCTCAGGTAGACCAGCGCCCGGGCCCCGGCCACCGCGGGCAGACTGACCGCCGAGACCGCCGAGCCGGTGGCGGCCAGCAGCGGCGCGTCCGGGCTCTGCCGCTCCCACCACCAGCGCACCATCCGGGCGTCGGTGGTGGCGGCCAGCAGCGAGGGGTCGTGCGGGTGCGCACCGGGCACCACGCAGTCCGCGTCCCCGCAGGAGCAACGTCCGCCGCACAGCACGGTGCCGGGCACCACGGGCCAGCGGTGGTCGACGGCGGCCGTCAGGGCCGCGGCCAGCCGGACGGACGACTCCTGCGACCGGTCCTTCGGGTTCTCACGCATGGCGCTCGTTCCTTTCCCTGACCGCTCGGTTCGCTCCGCCCCCGCCGGCAACGCCGGGACTCGCCGTTCGGGCCCGCGGCGGCACGGCCCCGGCCGGGAAGGGAGCGGGGCGGTCGGTGCGGCGGACGGCGCGGCTACGGCGTGGAGCACGGTGTGGAGCACGACATGAGAAGGGCCGCGCACTGGAAACAGCCCTTGGAACGAGAATCCCGCATGCGACCGGATGGACGCCGCCCGGGCGCGCTTGGTTCCACCGTACGAGTGAGAGACTTCCGGCCGACCCGGTGCGCGGGCGGCGTGGGCATACGATCCGGACGCCGCCCGGCCCGACCTCTCGGTTCTGCCCGTTCCCGCCCCGCTCCATGCCTCCGGGCCCGACCGGCGCGCGGCCGAACCCCGCGCGCCGCCCGACCGGGTCGCGATCGATGTGGAACCGGCCACCGCGTCGTCCTGGATCTGGACATGCCCCGAATGGCCTGTGTAGAAGTGGTGGCATTGCTGTCGATCAATGACGAGTAGTAGCGAATCGAGGCGAAACACGCCCTTTGGCCGTGCTCGCTCCACACTGGGCCGCATCTGGGGGTTTCGCATGGCAC
>NZ_JAFLNG010000441.1 GCF_017427025.1 Streptomyces sp. FH025 | reverse complement strand
GCGGCCCCCGCCAGGCCCGCCGGGCTGGGGAGGCGGCTGGCCGCGCGGGCCGTGGACACCGCCGTCCTCCTGGTGGTCGCCGTCGCCGCCGGGATCCCGCTCGGCCGCTCGGTCTCCGACCACCTCCAGCAGAAGCTCGACCAGGCGAAGATGGCCAGCGCCCTCACCCGCCGCCAGGTCCAGGTGTGGCTGGTGGACGACGTGGTGCTGGGCAAGATCGCCGTCCTGCTCGGCATCCTGCTCTTCGCCAGCCTGCTCTACGAGGTGCTGCCGGTCGCCCGGACCGGCCAGACCTTCGGCAAGCGGCTGGCCCGGATCCGGGTGGTGGACGCCGCTCCCGGCGGGCGGGCCCGGCTGAGCCTGGGACGTTCGCTGCTGCGGTGGGCCGTCAGGCAGCTGGGGCTGGTGCTGCTGCTCGGCCTGGTCTGGCCGGTGTTCGACCGTCCGGCACGGCGCGGCTGGCAGGACCGGGCGGCCCGGACGCGGGTGGTCCGCGGCTGACGCCGCCGACCTGCCGGGCCCGGTCACGGGGTCACGGGTCCGTTCCGGGGCGACGGGTCCGTTCCGGGGCGACGGGTCCGTTCCGGCCGTCAGGCGGCAAAACGAACAAAATGTCCCAAACGCCAAGAATGTGTGATGTTCTACTCGGGGGATGAGCACCCAAGACCCCTCAGGCCCCCAGCCGGAGGGGGGCGGTCAGCCCTCCTTCGACAAGCAGCCCCCGCCCCCGGGCGGCGGCACGCCGGAAGGCGAGCAGCCGCGCCCGACCCCGCCCGAGGGCCCCGGTGCCTACCAGGGCACCTACGGCGGAGCACCCGGCGCCGGACCGGCCCACGGTCAGAACCCGTACGGGCAGCAGCCCTACGACCAGCCCCCGCCCGGCGGCTACGACGGCGGCCCCAGCATGTACGGCACCCCCGGAGCCGGGCCAGCCCCCGGGATGCCGCCGATCGGCACCTGGCCCAGGCGGATCGTCGCCCGCCTGATCGACTACGTCCTCATGCAGATCGTCGGCGTCGTGATCGTCGGGCCCTTCACCGACCTCAGCACGCGCAACGGTTCGACCGAGGCGTTCTGGCTCGGCTGCGCCATCTACCTCGTCTACGAGGCCCTGATGCTCAGCCGGGACGGCCAGACCCTCGGCAAGAAGGCGATGAAGATCCGCGTCGCCATGCTGGTCGACGGCAGCAAGCCCACCCAGTCCGCCGCCTGGACCAGGGCCGCCGTCTTCATCCTCCCGGCCGTGGTCTGCTGCGCCGCCCTGTGGTGGCTCGTCGACGGGCTGTTCGGCGTCTTCGACAAGCCGTACCGGCAGTGCATCCACGACAAGGCCGCGAAGACCGTGGTGGTCACCACCGAGGTCTGAGCGCGACGGAGGGGTGGGGTGACGGACGGGTGGGGCGACGACGCCCGGCGGCGGATCAGCGCTGCCGGGCGTACCCGTGTCCGGCCGGGGCGGGGGAGTGCTCGGCGCGGCCGGAGGAGCCCCTGGCGGACCCGGCCGCGTGGCCGGAGGCGGACGGCGAGAACACCGTCACCAGGGTGCCGAGCGCCAGCGCCAACCCCACCAGCACCGCGACCTCCAGGACGCCCGAGGCGCCCGAGACGGCCAGTAGTGCCACCGTGGTGGCGACGACGGTGAACGTGCCGAGGCAGAGCCGGGCGGCGGACGGACGCGGCATGACGGGGGATCCTTCGCACGTCGGGGGGAACGAGCGGGAGTGGTGCCGGTTCCAGGAGGCCTGCCCGGCAAGGGAGTTCGGTACGTCCAGGCTAGCCCGCAGGGTCGGGAGCACAGGGGGCGCACGGGCTCACCCCGAGGTCGTCCGACCTCCTCGGTACGGTGGGGACCGTCCACGTCACGCAGATCGGGGGAACCGACCGTGCCCATCCCCGCCGACTGGCCCACCACCGAGGCCCAGGCGCTCGCCGAACAGGAACGGCTGCGGCCGTTCGTCCGGGCCGTCGACGACGAAGCGTCCGAGGGCGACGCGTTCGGAGGCCGGCTGATCGCCGGAGTCGACGTCGCGTACGACGACGACCACGACCTCGTCGCCGCCGCGGCCGTACTCCTCGACCGCGACACCCTGGACGTCGTCGAGGAGGCCACCGCCGTCGGCCGGATCGCCTTCCCCTACGTTCCCGGACTGCTCGCCTTCCGCGAACTCCCCGCCGTCCTCGACGCGCTGGCCGCGCTAGGCCGCACCCCCGACACCGTCGTCTGCGACGGCTACGGCCTCGCCCACCCGCGCCGCCTCGGCCTCGCCAGCCACCTCGGCGTCCTCACCGGACTGCGCACCCTCGGCGTCGCCAAGACCCCCTTCACCTTCGACCACCGCGAACCCGGCCCGGAACGCGGCGCCTGGACCCCGCTCACCGACCCCGCCACCGGCGAGGAGGTCGGGCGCGCGGTGCGCACCCGACCCGGCGTCAAACCCGTCTTCGTCTCGGTCGGCCACCGCATCGGCCTCGACACCGCCGTCCGCACCACCCTCGACCTCGCCCGCCGCTACCGGCTGCCCGAGACCACCCGGCACGCCGACTCCCTCTGCCGCCGCGCCCTGGCCGAGGCCCAGCGCACCGGGACGTCCTCGAACTGACCATGGCCCGGGCGGAATTCGGGCCCGGTGTGTTAGACATGAGGCACCGGGGCCCGGCCCCGACCACCAAGGACGGACGCACGGGGGAGGCGCCGAAGTGGGAGCGGGGACCGGTTCGACCGGGGGATCCGGCCAGGGCTACCGGGTCGAGATCGAGCAACTGCGCACCTTCGCGGGGCAGGTACGGCTGCTGCTCAAGGAGTTCGAGAAGGACGCGAACGGCAACGCCACCCACGGGCGCAGCGGCCTCGGAAAGAACGCCTTCGGCACCTTCGCCGAGGCCACCGAGATCCACGGCCGCTACAGCACCATGCGGGACGCGCTGCGCGACGTGCTGAACCAGCTCCAGAGCGCCATCGACGACGCCCAGCACAACGCCGAGCTGACCGCCACCAACTACGAGGAACACGACCAGCACGTGGGCAAGAAGCTCAAACTCGCCGGTGACGGCTGGTCCGTGGCCCAACCCTCCGCCACCAGCGAAACCGCCTACCAGGCGAACCGGGTCCCGTCCCAGCGCGGCAACGCCACCATCTAGCCCGTCGCCCGACCGGAGGTGAACCACCCGTGGTCTACACCGACTTCACCAAGTACAGCCACGCCCAGCTCCGCACGATGGCGCAGGCCCTCGACCCCGGCGCGGTGATGGCCGCCGGCGACCCCTGGCGCAAGGCGGCGACCACCCTCAAGGAGATCCGCAAGACCCTCACCAACGTCAGCACCGAGGCCGCCACCTCCTGGGAGGGCTCCACCAGCGACGCCTTCCACACCGCGATGCTCACCCTCGCCGCCGACATCAACGAGGCCGCCGCCTACGCCAACGACGCGGCCAACACCCTCCACAACATGTCCGAGGCGATGGCCAAGGCCAAGCGCGACATGCCCGAGGAACCCGGCAACTGGGACAAGGTCAAGGACACCCTCGGCGACTTCTTCAGCACCGAGGACGACCACATCCAGATCACCGACCAGAAGAAGGCCGAAGCAGCCGCCGTCATGCAGACCCTCGCGATGCACTACCGCATCGCGACCCCGGCGCTGAAGGCGCCGTCGTTGAACTCCAAACCGACGAAGTCGGGAGATCCCGACAAGGGAACGCAGAACGATCCGGATGGGGCGGCAACCGCAGCAGCCGCGATGGTCTCGGGAACCGCGTTCGGGGTCGGGGGAACGGCGGCGAGGTCGGCGACTGTCACCGCACCGCAGCGGTCCAGGACTTCTGCGCCATCGATGGTGTCCGGCAATGCGCCGAGGAGCACGTCCGCCCCGACCGACCCGGGAATCAGGGGAGGTACGGCGCAGGCCCCGCCGAAGCCGTCGACTACAGCGAGCCGAAACCCCGATGCCGGCATCTCGGGCACGCCGGTCTCCCGTCCGAGCGGAAGCGTGCCGAGCCCCCTCACCTCCGGGACCCAGACGTCAGGCCTGAGCGCGACGTCGTCCACGGGGCCAGCGAGCGGGCCGATCGCGGGCGGCGGTGGGCAGATGACCGGCAGCCCTGTGGGGCCGGTCGGGCAGAGTGCACCGGTCGGGGCCGGTTTCGGGCAGGGCAGGACCGGATTCCGCGATAAGGGGTTCCCCGGTGGAGCGACGCCGGTGGAGGGTTCGGGTCCACGCGGAGGCCGAGCCGTTGGTGAGGTTCATCCGGGCGTTGGAGCCGGGGGCCGTGGGGCGTCCGGCGCTCATCAGACCGGCGGATCTCTGGCCCGGCCCGGTGGCGCTGTCCGTGAGACCACGCCTCCTGGTGCCGGTGCACGGGGCAAGCAGGCTTTCACGGAAGGCGGATCCGGGCTGGGGGCACGGAATCGGATGAGCGCCGAACCCGGGGCCCGTGGTGCGGGCGTCATGTCTCCCGGCATCCCGATGAGCGAGGCACAGCGTCGTAAGAAGGACCGGGGGAAGGACGGCAAGAGGCCGGACTACCTCGTCGAGGACGAGGAGACCTGGGCGTCGGACAAGCCGGCCAATCCGAACGTGGTGGAATGAGGCCGGTCCGCAACCGGACGGGTGATCTGTCGCATCCCGCAGGTCGGTGATCTGCGGGATGCATCGTTGAGTGGGGTGACCGGTTTGACGAGCCGCCTGTTGGCGCGTGGTACGGCGGTCTTTGCCGCTGGGGCATTGGTCTGGTCCGTCGCCGCACCGGTGGCATCGGCTGACCAGATCAGGGACCAGCAGTGGGCTCTGAAGACCTTCGAGGCCGAGACGAAGGTCTGGGGGGTGAGCCAGGGTGACGGGGTGGTCGTCGGGGTGGTCGACACCGGGGTGAATCAAGATCACCAGGATCTGACCGGGCAGGTGCTTCCTGGGGCCGACTTCTCCGGTGGCAACACGGACGGTCGTGTGGACGGTGACGGTCATGGCACCTCTATGGCGAGCCTGATCGCAGGGCATGGGCACGGGGCACAGGCAGGGGTGGCGGGCCTGGCTCCGAAGGCGAAAGTTCTGCCGGTGAAGGTCGGAACGAAGGGCGATGATTCCGCTCCTCCGCCGGCCGCGTTCGCGGATGCGATTCGCTTCGCGGTGGACCACGGTGCGAAGGTCGTCAACATCTCCCTCGGAGGGAAGGACTTCCGCTTCGACTCGCAGTTGCGCAAGGCCGTCAACTACGCAGTCTCGAAGGATGTCGTGCTGGTCGCCGCTGCGGGTAACACCGGGGCGAACATGGATGTCAACTATCCGGCCGCCTTCCCGGGGGTGGTGGCCGTCGGGGCCGTGGACTCCAACGGGGCCGTGTGGGACAGGTCCACATCGGGTCCCGAGACCACGCTCGTCGCGCCTGGTGTGGACATCTACCACGCCACGGCCAAGTCCTCGACGAGCTATGGGCTCGGGGACGGTACCTCGGAGGCCACCGCCTACGTCTCGGCTACCGCTGCGCTCATCCGGTCCAAGTACCCGAACCTGTCGGCGGGCCAGGTGATCAACCGGATGATCAAGTCGGCCACCCCTCCCGCCAACGGGACGGTGGTGCCCAACAACCACTACGGATACGGGACTGTGTCGCCGGCGAAGGCCTTGGAGGCGAATCCGGCTGTGGACAACGGGCCCAAGGAGAACCCGTTGGTCAAGCGCCCGGAGTCGAAGGGCACCCCGCCGACCGACGACGAAACCGATGCGACGGAGCAACCGGCGGCGGCCCCCGAACCCGGCGCCGACGGAAGTGGCGGCGACAGTGCCGGGTTGGTGATCGGGGCCGCGGCTGCCGGGTTGGTCGTGGTGTTGGGGTTGGTGGTGGCCGTGGTGGTGCGGGTGAGGCGTCGGACCGGTCAGTGAGTGGGGAGCCATTCGTCGCGTAGGGCGGCCATGTGGAGGACGTCCCAGTGGCGGCCGTCCCAGTGGTGGGCCTGGCGGGCGCGGCCTTCGAGGGTGAAGCCGGCCTTGCGGTAGGTGTGGGCGGCGCGTTCGTTGTACTCGAAGACTTCGAGGTGGACGCGGTGGAGGCGGATGGCCGTGAAGGCGTGGCGCAGGACCAGGATGGTGGTTTCGGTGCCGATGCCGCGGCCGGTGCTGTCGGGGGTGAGGGCGATCCGGTAGCTGGCGGAGGAGTTGTCGGGGTCGACGTCGGTGAGGGCGGCCTCGCCGAGGAAGCGGCCGGTGGTGGGGTCTTCGACGGCGAGGTCGAGTCGGTCGGGCTGGTCGGGGCGGGTGGTGCACCAGTGCCGGATCTGCTCGTGGGTGAAGGCGGTGCGGGTGCCGGTGAGGCGGTTGGTCTCCGGGTCGGCGCAGAGTTCCCACATCGGGTCGGTGTGCCGGGCGTCGAGGGGGACGAGGCGGATGGTGGGGCCGTGCAGCGTGGGTTTCACCGAGAGGGCGGAGAGGTCGCTGGTCATGGGCCTCAGAATGGGGCGTCGGGGGCCGGTTCGTACAGGGATTTAGTCGGCGACGGCTGCGGCGGCTACGACGGCGGCGACGGCGAGGTCGGGTTGGGCGATGC
>NZ_JAFLNG010000440.1 GCF_017427025.1 Streptomyces sp. FH025 | reverse complement strand
GGCCGAGCTGGTCTACGGCGACCGGGTCGGCATCGTCGACGAGCCGGTGCAGCCGGCCGAATCCTGGGGCGAGCTGAGCTACCGGCGGATCGCCGAGCTCGCCCGGGCCCAGGCCGCCGGGCTGGACCGGCTCGGCGTCGGGCCGGGCGAACGGGTCGCGGTCGTCTCGCACAACTCGGCGCGGCTGCTCACCTCCTTCTTCGGGGTGAGCGGGTACGGCCGGGTGCTGGTGCCGGTGAACTTCCGGCTGAAGGCCGAGGAGGTGTCGTACATCGTCGAGCAGAGCGGCGCCTCCGTCCTGCTGGTCGATCCGGAAGTCGCCAACGCCCTCGACGGGGTGACGGCCAAGCACAAGTTCGTGCTCGGCGCGGACAGTGACGCCCTGCTCTACGACTTCGACAACTCCCCACGGCGGTACGCGGTTTCCGAGAACGACACCGCCACCATCAACTACACCAGCGGAACCACCGCCCGCCCCAAGGGCGTTCAGCTCACCCACCGCAACATCTGGCTCAACGCGACGCTGATGGGCCTGCACTACGGCGCCAACGACCGGGACGTCTACCTGCACACCCTGCCGATGTTCCACGCCAACGGCTGGGGTCTGCCGTTCTCGCTCACCGGGCTCGGCGCCCGGCACATCGTGCTGCGGAAGGTGGACGGCGCGGAGATCCTGCGGCGGGTCGAGCGGCACGGGGTGACCTTCCTGTCCGGCGCGCCCGCCGTGGTGCAGATGGTGCTCGACGCGGCCGCCGACTGGGACGGCCCCGTGCCCGGCCGGGACCGGGTGCGGATGATCGTGGCCGGCGCGCCGCCGCCGACCTCGGTGGTGCAGCAGGTCGAGGAGCGGCTGGGCTGGGAGTTCATGCAGCTCTACGGCCTGACCGAGACCGCCCCGATCGTCACGGTCAACCGCTCGCGGGCCGAGTGGGACGCGCTGCCCGCCGCCGAGCGGGCCGAGAAGCTGGTGCAGGCCGGCGCCCCGGCGCTCGGCACCCAGCTGCGGGTGGACCCCTCCGGGGAGGTGCTGGTGCGCTCCAACACCGTGCTGGACGGCTACTGGCAGCAGCCCGAGGCCACCGCCGAGGCGCTGCGGGACGGCTGGTTCCACACCGGCGACGGCGGCACCCTCGATGACGACGGCCAACTGACCATCTCGGACCGGAAGAAGGACGTCATCATCAGCGGCGGGGAGAACGTCTCCTCGATCGAGGTGGAGGACTGCCTGTACAGCCACCCGGCGGTGGCCGAGGTGGCGGTGATCGGGGTGCCGCACGAGCGGTGGGGCGAGACGGTCAAGGCGCTGGTGGTGCTCAGGGAGGGCCGGGGGGCCGTCACCGAGGCCGATTTGATCGCGCACTGCAAGCAGCGGCTGGCCGGCTACAAGTCGCCCACCTCGGTGGAGTTCCGGGACTCGCTCCCGCGCACCGCCACCGGCAAGCTGCAGAAGTTCCGGCTGCGCGGGCCGTACTGGAGCGGGCAGGAACGTCAGGTCAACTGACCGGAGGGTTCAACCGATGAGGCCTAACTCTCTTGCGGCGAGGGCGAGTTCGGTCCGGTTGCGGACGCCGAGCTTGTGCATCGCGGACTTGAGGTAGCCGGTCACGGTGTTGCAGGTCAGGCCCAGCCGGGCGGCGATCTCCGGGTTGGTCCGGCCGGTCGCCGCCCAGCGCAGCACCTCGTGCTCGCGCGGGGTCAACGGCGGTACGGGGGCGGCCGGGCGGCCCTGCTTCGACTGCCCCTGCTTCGGCTGCCCCCGCTCCGGCCGGGGCGGCGCCTCCCGGCTCCAGGCCGCGGCCCCGGCGAGTGCCCGGGTCGCGGCCTGGGCGAGCTTGCCGACGGCGGAGATCCGGACGTCCCCGAACGGGACGACGGCGCGCACCGAGGCGTACACCACGCCGTGCACGGTGTCGCCGTCCAGTAGCGGGACGGTGAGCATCGCGTACAGGTCTTCGGCGGCCACGGCCGCGTCGTAGTGGTGCGAAATGGTCGTGGCCGCACGGTAGTCGGGCACCCAGGTGGGCGAGCGTTCGGCGAGCGCCCGCCCACCGAGGCCGAGGCCGGCCGGGACCGCCACGTCGTGCAGCAGGTCCGCCCGGGTGCCCGCCCAGTGGCGCAGCACCATGCCCTCGCCGCCGACGCGGCTCCCGGGCAGCGGCTCGGGCACGCCGACCAGGCCGACGTCGGCGCCGCACTCGGCCACCACCCGGCGGGCGAGGTCGCCGAGCACGGCGTCCCGGACCAGCTCGGCGGCGCGCACGGCGAGTTCGGGGTCGTCGGATTGCGCAGCGTCGTCGACGGGTTGCGCAGCTGGGAGGGCGTCCGCGCTTGTCATCGCGCGATTGTCACACGGGTCGCGGCCGGTGGCGAGAGTCCTGACGTGCGTGTTCCGCTTCGTTGCCGGGAAGTTGCCGACGCGGCGGCCGGGCCGGGCGTAGGGTTCGGCCGTGAGCTACCGGTCAGTAGCGACCGGCCCGCCGAAAAGGGGAAGCCGATGACCGACCCGAGCGCCGCCGAGGTCCTGCACGGCCTGCTGGCCGACCTGCGGGCCGAGGGCGCCGTCCTGGACGCACTGGTCGCCGGGTTGCCGGCCGAGGACTGGACTCGGCCGACCCCCGCCGAGGGCTGGACGATCGCGCACCAGATCGCCCACCTGGCCTGGACCGACGACTGGGCGGTGCTGGCCGCGCGGGACGCCGAGGGCTTCACCGCGTCGCTCGGCGGCCGCTTCACCGAGCTGCTGGCCGCCGGGGCCGACCCGGTCGAGGACGGTGCCCGGGCGGGCGCGGCCGCCGAGCCCGCCGCCCTGCTCGACCGCTGGCGGGCGAGCCGGGAGCAGGTGCAGGCGGCACTGGCCGCCACCCCGGTCGACGTGAAGCTCCCGTGGTTCGGCCCGCCGATGAAGCCCGCCTCGATGGCCACCGCCCGGCTGATGGAGACCTGGGCCCACGGCCAGGACGTCGCGGACGCGCTCGGCGCCACCCGGGAGCCCACCGCCCGCCTGCGGCACATCGCCCATCTCGGCCTGCGCACCCTGGGCTTCGCCTTCACCCTGCACGGGATGCCCGCTCCGCAGGCCCCGGTCCGGCTCGAACTGACCGCCCCCGACGGCGGGTCGTGGACCTTCGGCCCGGACGGCGCGACGGACGTGGTGACCGGCCCCGCGCTGGACTTCTGCCTGCTGGTGACCCAGCGCCGCCACCGCGACGACCTGGACCTCACCGCCACCGGCCCGGTCGCCACCGCCTGGCTGCCGATCGCCCAGGCCTTCGCCGGGGCGCCGGGCCCGGGGCGGGCGGCGGCCACCGGCGCCTGAACGGCCCGGGGCGGGTCTGTGCATAGACTGCGGGTCGGCCGACTGCACATACCGGAGGAGGCACCATGAGCTTCTACGGGCAGCACGACCGGAAGTTCGGTGACGGCATGCGCATCCCCGACCCGTTCGACTTCGACCTGGACCTGAGCGGACTCGTGCGCTACCCCGACTGAGTGGTCCGAGGGCTCACATGCCGATCCGCAGTGGGGTGAGCCGGGTGGCGACCAGGTTGGTGGCGCCGCGGTCGCGCTCGACGCGGCCGTGCACCAGCAGGCCGGCCCGGTCCAGGGCGGTGCGGCGCTGGGACTCCCAGACCGGGCGGTTGCAGATCACGTTGATCAGCCCGGTCTCGTCCTCCAGGCTCAGGAAGAGCACCCCGCCGGCCGTCGGCGGCCGCTGCCGGTGAGTGACCAGGCCGCCCACCAGCACCTCCGTTCCCGGTGGCACGTCCGGGAGTTGGGCGGCGGAGAGCGCGCCGCCGCGCTCCAGCCGGGTGCGCAGGTGCTGGAGCGGGTGGCTGGTGGCGGAGGTGCCGGTGGCCCACAGATCGGCGATGGTCTCCTCGACCGGGCTCATGCCGGGCAGCTCCGGCGCCTCGGTGCCGGGCGTGGTGCCGGGCAGCAGTTCGGCCGACACTCCTGCGAACGCCCCTGCCGCCCACAGCGCCTGACGTCTCGTCAGTCCGAAGCAGTCGAAGGCCCCGGCCGTCGCCAGCGCCTCCAGAGCGGGTGCGGGCAGGCCGGTGCGGCGGGCGAAGTCCTCCAGGTCGGCGTACGGCCGGCCGGCCGCGATCGCCTCGGCCTGCGGGGTGCCGATGCCTCGCACCGTCTCCAGGCCCAGCCGGATCGCCGGTTGCGGGCGTCCCGCGGTCAGCGGCGGCACCGGGGTCGGCCCCCGGTACGGCTCCAGGGTGGGGCGCGGCCCGCTGGCGTTGACGTCCACCCCGCGCACCCGGACGCCGTGCCGCCGGGCGTCCGAGACCAGGCTGAGCGGCGAGTAGAAGCCCATCGGCTGGTTGGCCAGCAGGGCACAGGTGAAGGCCGCCGGGAAGTGGTACTTGAGCCAGGCGCTGGCGTACACCAGGTAGGCGAAACTGATCGCGTGGCTCTCCGGGAAGCCGTAGTTGGAGAAGGCCTCGATCTTGCCGTAGACGTCCTCGGCGACCTCGGGCGGGATGCCGCGCTCGGCCATTCCGGTGAGCAGTCGCTCGCGCAGCCGGGCGACCCGTTCGTGCGAGCGCTTGGCGCCCATCGCCTGGCGCAGCCGGTCGGCCTCGGCGGGGGTGAACCCGGCGCAGTCGATGGCGAGTTGCATCATCTGTTCCTGGAACAGCGGCACCCCGAGGGTCTTGCCGAGGGCGTTCTCCATCAGCGGGTGCGGGCAGCCGGGCGGTTCCACCCCGGCGCGGCGGCGCAGGTACGGGTGGACGGAGCCGCCCTGGATCGGGCCGGGGCGGATCAGCGCGACCTCGACCACCAGGTCGTAGAAGTGGTCCGGCTTGAGCCGGGGCAGGGTGGCCATCTGGGCCCGGGACTCCACCTGGAACACACCCACGGTGTCCGCGCGGCGCAGCATCGCGTACACCCCCGGGTCGTCGTCCGGGATGGTGGCCAGGTCGTAGCGCAGACCGTGGTGCTCGGCGACCAGATCGCAGGTGTCGTGCAGCGCGGCGAGCATGCCGAGGCCGAGCAGGTCGATCTTCACCAGCCCCGCACCGGCCGTGGACTCCTTGTCCCACTGGAGCACGGAGCGCCCGGGCATCCGGGCCCACTCGGTCGGACAGATCTCGCCGATCGGCTCCCTGGTGAGCACCATGCCGCCCGAGTGGATGCCCAGGTGCCGTGGCAGGCCGTGCAGTTGGGTGGCGAGCCGGAGCACGTCGGCCGGGATGACGGCGTCCGCGCCGGGGGCGGAGCGGAAGTCGGTCTGCCGGCTGAAGGCGTCCACCTGCCCCTGCGGGTAGCCGAGCACCCGGGCGGCGTCGCGGATCGCCAGCCGGGGCCGGTAGGTGATCACGTTGGCGACCTGGGCAGCGTGCTCGCGGCCGTAGCGGCGGTAGACGTACTGGATGACCTCCTCCCGGCGGCGGTTCTCGATGTCCAGGTCGATGTCCGGCGGCCCGTCCCGGGCGGTGGAGAGGAAGCGTTCGAACAGCAGCTTGTAGTGGACCGGGTCGACGGCCGTGATCCCGAGGGCGTAGCAGACCGCCGAGTTGGCGGCCGAGCCGCGGCCCTGGCACCAGATGTCCTGGCTCCGGCAGAAGTCCACGATGTCGTGCACGATCAGGAAGTAGCCGGCCAGGTCGAGGTCCTCGATCACGTCCAGCTCCCTGGCGAGCTGGCGGCGGGCGGCGGCGTTGCCGGGGCCGAAGCGGGCCGGGCCGCCGGCCGCGACCAGGGCGCGCAGGTGGCTGATCTCGGTCTCGCCCTCGGGGACGGGGTAGCCGGGCAGCTCCGGGTCGAGCCGGGCGAAGTCGAAGGCGCAGGCCCGGCCGAGTTCGGCGGTGGCCCGCCGCACACCGGGGAAACGGGCCAGCCGGGCGGCCATCTCGCGGCCCGAGCGCAGGTGCGCGGTGCCGGCCGCCCTGGTCCAGCCGACGGCCTCCTGCAGGGTGCGGCGTTCACGCAGCGCGGCGAGGCTCTGCGCGAGGCGCCCCTGGGCGGGGCCGGCGTGGTGGGCGTTGGTGGAGGCGACGACGGGGAGCCGGAGCCTGGCGGCGAGCGCGGCCAGGGCGTCGTTGCGCCGGTCGTCGCCGGGCAGCCACTGGTCGATCAGCTCGACGTGGACGTTATCGCGGCCGAACGCCTCGGTGAGGGTGCGGAGTTGCCGCTCCCCCGTACCGTCGCCTAGCCCGGCCGGGACCCTCCCGAGACGGCAGCCGGTGAGCACCGCCCAGTGGCCGCCGTGCGCCCCGGCCAGCGTCGCGAGGTCGTACGCGGGGCTCCCCTTCGCCCCGCCGGCCAGTTGGGCGGCGGCGATCGCGGCGGAGAGGCGGCGGTAGCCGGAGGGGTCGCGGGCCAGGACCAACAGGTGCTCCACCGCGTGTTCGTGACGGAGCGTCAGTTCGGCTCCGAACACGGTGGCCACGCCCGTCCCCCGGGCCGCCTCGGCGAGCCGGACGGCGCCGTACAGGCCGTCGTGGTCGGTGATCGCGAGGGTCTCCACGCCCAGTCGGGCCGCCTCGGCGACCAGGTCCTCCGGTTCGCTGGCGCCGTCCAGGAAGCTGAGGGCGGAGTGGACGTGCAGCTCGGCCCAG
>NZ_JAFLNG010000044.1 GCF_017427025.1 Streptomyces sp. FH025 | reverse complement strand
ACCACCACCCCTTATCACCGGGGCTCGCGCCGAACTTTCCGCACCCGGGATTAGGGGACGTTAGGGGCAGCCCCGCCCGATCACCGCGACATAGCCTTGACGTGTGAACACAACTTCCCACGACGAGAGTTCATGGATCAGGCGGTTCCGCCCGACGCCCACCGACGACGACTCCGACGAACGGGTGCAGCTGGTCTGCTTTCCGCACGCGGGCGGCGCGGCGAGCTCCTTCCTGCCGCTCATCCGCGCCCTGCCCGACAGCATCGAGCCGCTGGCGCTCCAGTACCCGGGCCGTCAGGACCGCTACCGCGAGCCGCTGCTGGACAGCATTCCCGCCCTCGCCGACGCCACCTACCGAGCCCTCCGGCCCCAACTGGGCGGCCGCTTCGCCTTCTTCGGTCACAGCCTCGGCGCCGTACTGGCCTTCGAGGTGGCCCGCCGGTTCGAGCAGCGGACCGCCACCGGACCGGTCCGCCTCTTCGCCTCCGCACGGCGCAGTCCCTCGGTCGTCCGCACCGAAGCCGTTCACCTGCGTGACGACGCCGGCCTGATCGCGGAGATGCGCCGGCTCAGCGGCACCGACCGGAGCGTCTTCGAGGACGAGGAGATCCTCCGCATGACCCTGCCCGTGCTCCGTGCCGACTACCGGGCGATCGAGACGTACGCGCCGCCCTTCGGATTCCGGCTCACCTGCCCGATCACCGTCCTCGTCGGCGACGCCGACCCGGTGACCTCGCTGACCGACGCGCACGCCTGGTCGATGCACTCCGCGGCGGAGACCGACGTCCACGTCCTGCCGGGCGGGCACTTCTACCTCGACGCGCAGACCGCCCCGGTCGCCGGGCTGATCACCGAGGCACTCGCCCCGGCCCGGCCACGCGTGGCCGGCTGAGCCGTCCGCGGGGCCGACCGGGCCATCCGCCGGACCATCCGCCGACGTGGGGCCCGAGCCCATCGGCGCACACGACCACGGCGCCGCCTGGCGGGCCGGCGCACCGGCCGACGGTCCGCTCCCTCCTCCCCCGGGATCCGGGCCCTTCGAGCGGCTCCAGGACCGGGCGAGGCGCCCTCGCACCCCTCCGGCGAGCAGGATCCACCGCACCCGTGAGCGCGCCCGGCAGCGGTCCCCTACCGTCCGGCCTCCGCCTCCGGTGCGCCCGGCCCGAACTCGTCGAACCGGTGCAGCCTCCACCGCACCGGCGTCCGGTGACACCCCGGCCCGGCGGCGGTCCCGCCACCTCCTGGGCGCGGACTCACCCCCAACCAGCGCCTCGCACCCGGGGATTGAGGACTCAAGCAGGAGACCCCGAGCCGTGGCCCGGGGTCTTTCACGCAGCCGAGCGCGGCAGTCCGTCCGGCGGGCCCGCCTGCTGCATGGCCGCCGCCAGGTCGGTGCGCCGCTTGATGTTGAGCTTGCGGTACACCCTGGTCAGGTGCTGCTCCACGGTGCTGACGGTGACGAACAGCGTCGTGGCGATCTGGCGGTTGCTCATCCCGCGCGCCGCGAGGCTGCACACCCGCAGTTCCGCGTCGCTCAGGATGTCGAGCAGGCCCTCCTCGCCACCCTCCCGTCCTGCGCCGGCCTCGCCCTCGCCCGCCCCGGCCGCTCCCCGGGTGGGCAGCGCGAGCCCGGTGGTCTCGGCCAGCTGCTGGGCCCGGCGCAGCAGCCGGTGGCCCTTGCTGAACTGGCCGAGCTCCTGGTGGGTCCAGGCGAGGTCGTTGAGCGCGAAGGCGAGCTCGACCGGGGCCTCGCACAGGGCGAGCGCATCGACGGCCCGGGTGAGCAGCTTCACCCGCTCACCGGGGGTGCTGCACGCCGCCAGCACCATCAGCGCCGTCGCCCGCGCCCGGTGCTCGCCCGGCGCGCACCGGTTGAGCTGCTCGGCGGCCAACTGCCGTGCCGCGTCCGGCTTTCCGCTCTGCAAAAGAGCCCGGGCCGCCTCCACGCGCCACGGCACCAGCGACGGGACGTCCATCCCCCACTGCGCGGCCAGCCGGCCGATGGTCAGGAAGTCGTCGAGCGCCGCCTGGACCTGTCCGAGCGCCAGCTGGTAGCGGCCCCGGGCCTCCAGGTACCGGAGCCCGATCGGGGTCTGGAATATCGTGTCCGGCACCAGGCCCTGGAGTTTGAACAGGTCCGGACAGTCCTCGCCGGTCAGAGTGGCGACGCGCATCACGATGCTCAGCGGCAGGCCGATCGCGATCCCCCAGCTGCGCACGGGGAGTTCGTCCAGCACGGCGCGGATGTCGCGCCCGGCGGCCCGCAGGTCGCCGCGCCAGACGGCGATCTCGGCCCTGATCGTTCCGAGCATGGCCCGCCACAGCGGAGCCGAACCCGGCACCTGCCGGCTGACGCTCTCGGCCCACTTCCCGGCCTCCTCGGCGCGCTCGCCGACCAGCAGGGTGAGCAGCGCGGCGAGCAGCACCGGCAGCGTCCGCTCGTTCAGCGGGTACCGCCGCAGCGCCTGCTCCGCCTCGGCCAGCAGCTCCGGCCGCGCGCCACCGGTGAGCAGGGCCCGGAGCAGGTCCAGGGCGTGCGTGTGGAGGCTGCTGCTGCGGGCACATCCGGTGGCGTCCGGGTCCTCGGGGACGGCCCCGGCCAGAGCGGGGTAGAGGATGGCCAACCACCGGCGGGAGACCTGGATCTGGCGCCCGGTCTCGCGGTCGCCCGCGGAGCCGGTCAGGCCGTCCATCCGGTCGATGAAGTGACCGGCCTCCTCGGGCTGGCCGAACCAGAGCAGCGCGTTGACCGGGCCGGCCAGCTGACTTCCGGTCAGGTGGCCCGCCAGGGCGGCCTCGGTGAGCATCGGGACCCTGCGGAGCGCGCCGAAGGGGTCGCTGTACCACTCGGCCCGGACGAGCATCGCGGCGGTGGCTGCCTGCTCCTGCTCGCCGGCGGACCTCCGGCTGCCCAACCGCAGGCAGTCGCGGGCCAGTTCGACGTCCCCTTCCGCCAGTGCCTGTTCCGCGGCCTCGTGCAGCACCGGGAGGAAGCAGTCGGCGCCCAGGCAGTCGGCGGCGATCAGCTGACGGGCCACCGTGATGGCCGACCCGCCGTACTCGAACAGCAGCTCGGCGGTGCGCGCGTGCAGCGCGGCCCGGCTCTCGGCGGACATCCAGCGGACCACGGCGGCCCGGCCCCTGGGGTGGCGGAAGCGGCTGCCGGCCAGCACTCCGGCCGTCTGGAGCGCGTCCAGCAGCTGCTCGACCACCTCGGGGGCGTAGCCGACCATCCGAGCCAGCAGCCGGGTCGACGGCACCCGCTCCAGCACGGACAGCTGGCGGGCGAGCGCGGCCATCCAGGGGTCGCACCGGTACAGGCAGTTGACCAGCGCCTGGTCGTAACCGGGGCCGACCACGAGCTCGTCCTGGAGGGCCTGCCCGCGACGGTTGTCCTCGATCAGCCCGCGCAGTAACAGCGGGTTTCCGCCGGTCACCGCGTAGGCCTCGGCGCCGACCGCGCGGGCCCTGGCCCGTCCGAGGTGGTCGGCCAGCATGCGCTCCACCCCGGTCGGGGTGAGCGGCTCCAGCCGGAGCAGCGGGGACCGGGACTCGGCGGGCAGCTCGCCCGTGGTGAGCGCGCTGCCCACCCAGGCGTGGTAGGTCTCGGCCAGCACCACCAGCACCTGGGCCGAACGCGCGCGTCGCAGGGTGTCGGCGATGCACTGGAGCGAGGGCAGGTCGGCGTTGTGGGCGTCGTCGACGGTGATCACCAAGGGGCCGGCGACGGTGTCGATCAGGTCGAGGACGGCCATGCCGAGTGCGTGGAAGATCTGCGCCCCGGCCTGGCCGTCCGGCTGGGTCCGACCGGTGTCGCGGCCGAGCACGGTCTGGGCTTCCTCGATGAGCGCCCAGACCTGGGAGAACCGTCTCTCCGGGAGGTCCGCGGCACGGAACAGCTGGGTCAGCACCCCGAAGGGTACGGGCCGTTCCGTTCTCGACGCCGTGGCGGCGAACACGGTCGCGCCCTCCGCGGCCACCTGGTCGACGAAGGTGCGCAGCAGGCTGGTCTTGCCGTGGCCCACCGCGCCGGTGACCACCGCGATGTGGCTTCTGCCGTCCCTGACGTCCGTGAAGAGCTGGTGCAGGAAGCCGAGCTGGCTGGTCCGCTCGCACAGGACCTCAGCGTCGGACGGGACTCTCAGAAGCGCCACCTCGGCTGCCGGTGCGGCAAAGGACGTCATCGTTGCTCAATCCCCCCGTGGGCGACAACTAACGCCAATGATTTAAATACCGATCGACCTGTTCCGTCAACGATGGTTCGGGTCTAGGGGTTTGTTTACATGCCCGACACACGTCGGGCGTCAGTCTTGACCCCCCTGATGGCGACCGGAAACCTGGCAGCTGGTACGCTCCACGCCCCCACCGGTCGGCACACCCCGTCGATCAGCCGTATGCGGGGAACCCCCACGGTCCTGCGCCGCTTCCACCCTACTCGACCAGTGGCAGGACCACGCCAACGGGCTGCCGGCTGTCGTCTCTCCCCCACCCGGGCCGCGCGTGCCGACGCGCGTGCCGACGCGCACCCAACCCGATTTCCCCGCCGAATTCCCTCGGCAATATCGCCACCGATTCCACGGACTTCGCGTCACCAATTCGCGCGCGATACTCCGCCGCGAAATATGGTCCGCATACGGGGGGATCCGAATCCGGAACTCCCGTCCGCCTGATCGGCATCACCCGCCCCAACCGTCCCGGGACGCACCTCGGGCGGTCCCGGCTATCAGGCCGGCGCGTCCGACTCGGCGGCGAGCTCCGATACCAGCGCAAGGTAGTAGCCGCTCCGCCGAGGGGGAACCGTCCCGGGGATGATCACGTCCCACATCTCGGCGACCCGCCGCGGAAGCGGAATTTCCGGTGTCGAGGCCCGGTTCACCAAGTGCACACCGGTGAAGGCTCCGACGATGAACCGGGCGCAGGCCGACGGATCGATCGTAGGCCTCACATCCAGCTCGGCCACGGCCCGTTCGAGCTGCCGGGCCCCGACCTCCAGCCAGGGCCCGTACGCCTCGCAGCCCCGGGACTCCGGCAGGACGTGCTCGAGCGTCAGTCGGATACCGGCCCGGATCACCGGCTCGACCAGCAGTTGTTCGGCCAGCTCAAAGGTCATACGAACTACTGTTTCGAACCCCGGGTAGTTCCGCACCAAGAGCTTCTCGATCGATCGCCTGGACAGGTCGAGCTGCTGCGCGGCCACCGCGACGGCGAGCTCTTCCTTTGAGGCGAAGTGGAAATACAGCGCCCCCTTGGTGACCCCGCCCCGGCCCGCGATGTCGCTCAGACTGGTGGCCCCGTAGCCCTGGCGGTCGAACATATCGGCGGCAGCTCCGATGATTGTGGTGCGCGTCTGCTCCGCGCGAAGCTGCCGTGCCATCGCTGTTCCCCAGAAGGTGATGGAAAAGGGTCGACCGGTACGAAACACCCTGGCCGGAATGCTACCGCATGGGTCTGTCCATTCGGGATGTCGACGGTCCGCTTCCGCTTCACATCGCCGGTCGCGCGCCGGGAATCCGGGGACGCAGCCGTCGACACCGGCTCCCCCACGCCCGCCCCTCAACCGTCCATCCACCGACCGGCACCTGATCGGTGAGCATCACGCCGTTCAGCCACTCACGGACCGTCAATCGACTACACGCCGTGCCCTCGCTGCACGGGCAAGGGCTCCCTCCGGCCGCCAGCGCGTTGGCGACACAAGCGGCTGGACCCGGCGCGGCGAGAGTGCGGCCCGGACCACTACCAGGTGCGCCGGTACCAGGCCTGGTACCGGCGCATCCCCCTGCCCATGGCCGCACTCGTCTGCTGACCGCCATCCGCGCGCACGAGCTGTCAAAGGGGCTCCCGACCCGGCCGCGACGGCCTGACACCCCTCTCCGTCGCGGAGATCCGCCGACTCGTCGGCCTGCCCCTCCGCCCCGGCACCTCACCGCCGACCATCATCCGCGCCGGTCGCACTGCCGGCGATGCCGCGGCCGCTCACCCGCCCGTCCGCCCGTCAGTCCGTCAGTCCGTCAGTCCGTCAGTCCGCCCGCGGCGGGCGCATCACCAGCGCACCGGCAGCTCCCGCACCCCCCGGATCAGCATCCCCGGGAGCCACTCCCCCTGCTCCCCGTCCGCCGTCAGGTCCGGGCAGCGCTCCAGTAGCGAGCGCAGCGCCACCTCGGCCTCAAGGCGGGCGAGCGGGGCGCCCAGGCAGAAGTGGATCCCGTATCCGAAGGCGGTATGGCCCTGGGTATCGCGCCGTACGTCGAAGCGGTCCGGGTCGGGGTAGCGCGCCGGGTCGCGGTCCGCGGCGGCCATGGCGATCAGCACGATGGCACCGCGCGGCACCCGTACGCCGCCGATCTCGGTCTCCTCCAGGGCGATGCGCGGCGTGGTGGTCTCCACCGGCCCGTCGTAGCGCAGCGTCTCCTCCACCAGCCCCGCCGCCAGCCCCGCCGGATCGGCCCGTACGGCCGCCATCTGCTCGGGGTGCGCGAGGAGCGCACGCACCGCGTTGCCGATCGTGTTGACCGTCGTCTCGTGTCCGGCGACGAGCATCAGGAAGGCCAACGAGACCAGCTCGTCCTCGGTGAGAGTGTCGCCGCCCTCGTCGACCGTGTGGACGAGGGCGCTGAGCAGGTCCTCCCCGGGGCTCTCACGCTTGGCGGCGATGAGCCCCATGAGATACGGCATGATCTGCTCGTAGGCCTCCTTCTCCGCCTCGGGGCTGGTGGGCGCGAGGGTCTCGTTGGACCAGGCGTGGAAGGCGTTGCGGTCCAGGCCGGGGACGCCCAGCAGTTCGCAGATGACGATCATGGGGAGCGGGGAGGCGAAGGCGTCGATGAGGTCGGCGCGGCGCGCTCCGTCCGCCGTCATGCGGTCCAGCAGCTCGTCGGTGATCTCCTGGACGCGCTCCCGCATCGTCTCGACCCGCCGGGCTGTGAACTCCCTCGACACCAGCTTCCGCAGCCGGGTGTGGTGGGGCGGGTCGCTGAGCAGCATGTTGGTGGTGCCGAGCATGTTCAGGGCGTACGGCGGGCTCCAGCCGGTCTGCCGCCACTCGCGCTGCCAGTCCCGGCTGAGCTTCGGGGAGCTGAAGGCCTCGCGCGCGGCCTCGTACCCGACCACGAGCCACACCCGCCCCCTGTCGGGCGTCACCACCTCGTGCACCGGACCGCGCTCGCGCAGCCGCGCGTAGGCGATGTACGGGTCGGCGACGAAGTCGGGGCTGAGCGAGGCGAGTAACTCGATCCCGTCGGGAATGTCGAGCCGTTCGGTCCTGTCGGGTATCGCGGAATCGGCGGTGGCATTCTCGGTCTCGGTCAAGACGGAATTCCTTTCCCTCAGGCTCGGGTCAACCGGCCTCCGCCGACCACTCCGAGCACGGCCGTTCGATCTAGTCCCAATGTCACTGACTTAACAGCGATTGCGAGCCGCTGACCTGCGGCGATGCTCCAACCAAAGGGCTGCGGAACGCCACAAGGGCACCGGCATGAACTTTAGTCCCGCAACCCCACCCGCACAACTATCCAATTTCCTTGCCGCGGACCCGGAATGCATGACGACGTCATGGTGAATAGAGGTTTCCGGTACCAATGGGACAGCCCTCGAAGACGTCCTGTCGATACCGGAGTTGCGGGGTGCCCGTCTTCTGATCCGTCGTCCGTGGTCCTCGTTTCACCCGTTGCCGGCCTCCGTTACGGGCAGGCACTCGGCGAGCAGGCCGACGACGTCGCGCCAGGCCCGCTGCGCGTGCACCGGGTGGTAGCCGACGCCGGGGAGCACGGCCTGGTCGACCGGCGGGTGGTGGAAAGCGTGCAAGGCCCCGCCGTAGACCACGAGGCGCCAGTCGACACCCGCGGCCTCTATCTCCGCGGTGAACGCGTCCCGTTGCGCGGGCGGCATGATCGGGTCCGCCGAGCCGACCCCGGCCCACACCGGGCAGCGGATGCGCGCCGCCTCGCCCGGTCGGCCCGTGGTCAGTGCGTTGATCGTCCCGATCGCGCGCAGGTCGACGCCGTCGCGCCCGAGTTCCAGCGCGATCGCGCCTCCGGTGCCGTAGCCGACGGCGGCGATCCGGTCGGGGTCGGTGCGGGGTTCGGCGCGCAACACGTCGAGCGCCGCGTGGCCGATGTCCCGCATCCGGTCGGGGTCGGCGAGCAGGGGGGTCGCCCGCGCCAGCATCTCCTGCGGGTCGGTGAACCAGCGCCCGCCGTTGATGTCGAAGGCCAGCGCCACATATCCCAACTCGGCCAGGGCGTCGGCCCGGCGGCGCTGGAAGTCGTTCAGCCCCGGCCCCTCGGGCCCGATCAGGACCGCGGGCCGGCGGTCGGCACCGGCCGGGAGCGCGAGGTGTCCGACCATCGTCAGGCCGTCGGCCGGGTACTCAACCGTGCGTGTCACAACCGTCGTCATGGGGCTGGACAGTAGCGATCGCCGAACGCCTCCATGGCGACACCACGCTGACTCCAACTCGCGTTCACCAGAACGAGGAGCCCCTCCCACGTGCCCGCCAGGGGCGTCCGTGCGGTACGGAGTTCGCCTGGATCGGAGCAGGCACGCACCGGCGGTCCGGGATCTCCGTGCCGGTGCGGACGGGTGCCGCGCCGAGGACATCCCCGTGCGCGTGGGAGAGGGCCTGCGGGGTCTCGTGGTAGCGGGTGGGGTCGGTGCGTTTCCACTCGGGCGAAACATCGGCATATGAGGGGGTGTCCGGTCTTCAGGGCGGAGGTACAGCCGAACTCTGCGGCAGGGCGGCCGAGTTCATCATGCTGCGGTCGGTCGGACTCGGAACGGTGAGCGCCCGCTCTTGAGCGCCCGGACGTTCACCGAGTCGATCGTGGCCCGCGACCAGTCCAAGTCGCCGCCGACGCCGGGTTGCTCCAGGACGACCCGGTGGAGCTCGGCCCAGACCCTGGCGGCGGTCCACTCGGTGAATCGCCGGTGCACCGTCTGCCAGGAAGCCCCGAACACCGGCGGGAGCTGCCGCCAGCTGCAGCCCGTGCTGGCGGCGAACACGATCGCCGCCAGGACCTCCCGATCGCCGGCCCGTTGTCGCCCGCCTCCCTGCGGCCGGACGGGCGCGTCAGGCACCACGTGCTGGAACGACTCCCACAACCCGTCCGGAACCAACCGTTCAACTATGCCCATGCGCTACCACCCGACTGACTCCCGAACGAGGCACCTTCCGAAGGCGGTAGGCCGCCGTGCCGGCTCGGACGGCGCCTACGCGACGGGCGAAGGCAGGCGGCGGGAAGAACAACGGGTCGGACGGATCCATCACTTGCTCCTGGAACGGATGCGGGCGGTCATGGGGCGTGGTCATCCCAGCGGGGGCCAGGTGAGGACCGCTTCGTTCTGGCTGGTCAACTTGGACATGGGTGCGAACCGGAAGTAGAGGTCGCGCATCCGGGAGGAGAAGTGGCCGTCCAGCTGCTCGGTCTCACTGAGCGCGCGGGCCGTGCCGACCAGTGCCTCGGTCCGCGGCCGGCGCTGGTCCTCGTAGCCGCGCAGGGCCGATGACAGGTCGGTCGCCTCCTTGAGGTGCTCGGCGAGGACGACGGCGTCCTCGATGGCGAGTGCCGCGCCCTGGCCGAGGCTCACCAGCATCGGGTGCGCCGCGTCCCCGAGCAGGGTCATGCGTCCGCTGCCCCACCGCCGCAGGTACGGGCGGTCCTGGGCGGTGATCTGGACGATCGTCTCCTCGGGGGTGACCCGGATCGCCTCCCGCACCTCCTCGGCCCAGCCGGCGAAGAGGCCGGCGACCTTCTCCTTGCCGAGCCTCGGGCTCCCGGAAACCCAGGCGGGGACGTTCTTCGTCGCCCACCAGTACGCGCGGCCGTGGCCGATGTCGGCGAGGCCGAAGCGCTGGCCCCGCCCCCAGTAGTGCGCGGCGTAGCCCTTGGTCAGCCGTGGATGATCGAAGGGCACCGTCGCCAGCCAGCACATGTAGTTGCCGGGCCGCGGCTCGTCGGCGCCCGCCACCTGTCGGCGGATCACCGAGTTGAAGCCGTCCGCGCCGATCAGGATGTCGCCCGAGGCCTTCCGTCCGTCCTCGAAGGTGACCTCGACCCCGTCGTCGCCGGTGACGAACCCCGTGGCCGCGGCGTTCAGTTCGATGGCCTGATCGTCTCCGATCGCGTCCAGCAGCGTCCGCTGGAGGTCGGCCCGGTGGACGGCGTAGTTCGACGCGCCCAGCCGTTCCGCGAGTTCACGGAACGGAAGCGCCCTGATCAGCCGGCCGCGCCTGGTGAGGAACCTCAGCTCGTCGAAGACCTCACCGCGCTTGTCCAGACCCGGGGCGATGTCGATGTCCAGGGTGCGCAACGCCAGGATCGCGTTGGACATCAAGGAGACCGCCGTGGTCCCCGGCCGCAGCTCGGGAGCCCGCTCGAAGACCTGCACCTCGACACCGACCCGGCGCAACGTGGCCGCGGCCGCCAGTCCGCCGATCCCCGCCCCGATGACGAGGGCCTTGCGTGCGGAGTTCCGCGTCATTTCCCACTCCTCTCGACCGGCCGCTGATCGAGGCGGCCCGTCACCGCTTCCGCGACCCTTTGGGCGACGACGTTCACGTGCGGCTCCTCCAGGAGGACCAGGTGGTCACCGGGCACGTCCACCGTCCGCACCCGGCCCGTGGTCAGGGCTCCCCATCCGTTGGTGGGGTCCTCGTGCAGGCTCCGGGCGGCTTGGTGCATCGGCCGCAGGATCTCCGGCAGTTCCGAGGTGGCGCGGAGCAGGACCAGGTCCTCGTCGCCGGTTTCGGGCCGGTAGGAGAGGATCGCCCGCCAGTGGGCCTTGAACATCCCGAACAGGCGCCGCACGGTGGTGCGTGAACTACCCGTCGGCAGGACGCCCGCCCGCGTGGCGTGTTCGACGATGAAGTCGAACTTCGCCTCTTCGTCCAGCCCGTCCGGCAGCGCGATCACCGGCGCGGTCCCGTCGCTCCCCGTCCACAGCAGTTCCCAGAAGAACCACTCCAGCAGCGAGTGGTCGGCGACATCGGGCCGCTCCCCCTGCTTGACGAAGATCGGATCGATCAGCACGGTGCCCTGGAGGGCGGCCGGATCGGCGCTCCGCAGCTGACGCGCCATCTCGAAGGCGATGAAGCCGCCGAACGACCAGCCGCCGATGACGTACGGACCTTCCGGGCACGCCCGGCGCATCGCCTTCAGATAGCTGTCGGCCAGCTCGGGGATGGAACTGAGCGGTTCCGTGCCGGGGACGGTCCCGGCGGCCTGCAGCGCGTAGACGGGCTGGTCCTCCGGCAGGTGGCGGGCGAGGCGTACGTAGCACAGCACGTGGCCGCCGAGCGGGTGGACGAGGAACAGTGGCGGCTTGTCGCCCTGGGTGCGGATCGGCACGACGGGATCGAACTCCGCCGCCGGTCCCCCGGCCCGCAGCCGTTCCGCGAGCCCGGACACGGTCGGCGCCGCGACGAACGCGGAGAGCGGGACGCTGACGCCGTACCGCTTCTCGATCGTCATCACCAGCCGCATCGCGGTCAGCGAGGTACCGCCGATGTCGAAGAAGTTGTCCCGCACCCCGAGCGTGGGCAGCCCCAGCAGTTCCGACAGGATTCCCACCAGCGCCTTCTCGTACTCGTCACCCGGCGGGGTGGCGTCCGTCGTCGGCGCGGAGAGCGGCATGCGGCGCAGCAACGCGTCGTCCCGCTTGCCGCTGGGCGTCAGGGGCAGGCGCGGCAGCCACTCCAGGTGCGAGGGCACCATGTAGTCCGGCAGCACCGTGCGCAGGCGGGTCCGCACCTCGTCCAGCTCCACGGCCTCCGCGTCACCGACGAGGAACGCCGCGAGGAACGCGTCGGCGCCCTCCCTGCGCCGGGCCACCACCGCGGCCTCGCGGATGCCGGGCTGCTCCTCGGCGAGTTTGGCGATCGCGAGCTCCACCTCGGCGAGCTCGACCCGGAAGCCGCGCACCTTCACCTGGGAGTCGGCGCGGCCGAGCCACACGAGGTTCCCGTCGGGCATGACCCTGGCCAGGTCCCCGGTGCGGTAGAGGCGGGCGCCCGGCTGTCCGGAGGGGTGCGGTACGAAGCGCTGCTCGGTGAGATCGGGCCGGTTGCGGTAGCCGTGGGCCAGGCACACCCCGCCGACGTAGACCTCGCCCTTCGCGCCGGGCGGCACCGGCCGCATCAGCCCGTCGAGCAGGTGGATCTCGATGCCGTCGATCGGCGTGCCGATGGGCGGCAGGTCGGGGAAGCCGTCCGGGTCGCCGGTCATCGTGTGATGGGTCAGCAGGTGCGTCTCGGTCGGTCCGTACTGGTTCTCCAGCACGGTGCCCGGCAGCGCGGCGCAGAACCGCCGGATCTCGTCGGTGATCCGCAGCTGCTCGCCGGAGGAGATCACGACCCGCAGCGCGCGGGGCCGGATGCCCAGTGCCTGGGAGGTCTCCGCGAGCTGCTGGAGCGCGACGTACGGCATGAAGACCCGCTCCACCTCCTCACGGTCCAGGAGGCGCAGCAGCGCCGGCATGTCGCGCCGTTCCTCCTCGGAGAGCAGTTGCAGGGTGCCGCCGCCGCACAGGGTGGAGTAGATCTCCTGGAACGCCACGTCGAAGCTCAACGGCGCGAACTGGAGGGTCTTGCCGCCCGCCGCGCCACTGGCGGAGGGGATCTGCCACCGCATGTAGTTGGCGAGCACCCGGTGCGGGAGTTCGACGCCCTTGGGCTCGCCGCTGGATCCGGAGGTGAACAGCAGGTAGGCGACGGTCTCGCCGGTGATTTCCGGCAGTTCCGGACCGCCGCCGGGTTCCGGCTCGGCTGCGAGCAGGTCGTCCACGCGCAGCAGCCGGGAGGAGTCCTCGAAGAGGTGGGCGTGCGTCTCGTGCGTGATGATCCGCAACGGGTCGGCCTGGGCGACCATCGCCGCGAGCCTGGCCGGCGGATAGCTGACGTCGAGCGGGACGCAGGTGGCGCCGGCCTTCCCGACCCCCAGCACGGTGGCCAGCGTTTCGGGCGAGCGGTCCATGGCGATGCCGACGGTGGCCCCGGGCCGGGCTCCGGCGCCGATCAGGCCGCGGGCTATCCGGTTGGCGGCCTCGTCGAGCCGTGCGTACGTCCACTGCCGCGGTCCGCAGGAGACGGCCACCGCGTCCGGCGTGCGCGCGACGTGCTCGTCGATCCGCCGGATGACGTTCAGGGGGGTGTCCGCGCCGGTGCCGGGGGTGGAGCCGGCCCGCAGCAGCGCTTCGTCCCGCGGATCGCGCAGGAAGGCGAAGTCCACGTCCGCGTCGGGCTGTTCGGTCATCCGCTGGAGAACGGCGAGGTACGTGCGGCCGAGGCTCTCCGCCTGTGACCGGGAGAAGGTGCGTCCGTCGCAGTCCATGCGCAGCCAGAGCCGGTCGTCCATCGGGTCGACCACCGCGTTGACCAGGAGCTTGAAGTTCGTCTCCTCCCAGGTCCTGAAGTCGGTCAGCGCCATGTCGGTGTCCTCGAAGAGCGAGGAGAGGACGTGCAGGTGGACGTAGTTGAAGGCGGTCTCGAAGACGACGTCCCCGCCGCGGTCCTCCTGGATCGCGCTGAGCGGGTAGCGCCGGTGGGGGTGGCTGTCCCGCTCCTGCCGGTAGACCTCGCGCGCCGAGTCCAGCCAGGTGCGCGGCCGGGTGTCGAGGCGCAGCGGCAGCGTCTCCAGGAAGAGTCCGGTGATCCGTTCCGCTCCGGCCTCCTCCGGCCGCCCGCCGGTGACCAGGCCGGTGGTGATGTCCTGGGTGTCGGAGAACAGCCGCAGGGTCAGGCAGTGCGCCGCGAGCAGCAGGGACTTGACCGGCAGGCCGTGGGCGCGCGCCAGGTCGCGCACCTCGGTGCCGAGGCCGTCCGGCAGTTCCACGTGGTGGACGATGAGTCCCTCGTCGCCTGCGGGCTCGTACGGGCGGAACCCGTCGATCTGGACCAGTTCGCTGCCGGCGAGCAGCCGTTGCCAGTAGCGCCGGGTGGAGTCGGAGGCGAGGGCCCGCCGTTCCTCGCGCACGTAGAGGGCGGGGGACGGCAGCGGTCCGGACGGAACGGCGGCGACGGGCTGCCCGGCGTTGTGGAGGAAGTCCTGGAGCAGTTCGCGGACGAGGGTGGCCACGCTCCAGCCGTCCAGGATCGCGTGGTGGAAACTGAACACCAGCTCCACGGACCCGTTCAGGACGTGCGCGCGGAACAGGTACAGCGGGGGGCGGTCCAGCCGGTACTCGTGGTACCGCCGCTCCTCGATGTGCCGGGCGACCTCGGCCTGCGCCTCCCGGTCACCGAGGTCGCGCAGATCCGTGATCTCCAGTCCGCCGTCGACCTCCTGGTGGACGAGTTGCAGGGGTTCGGAGTATCCGCCCAGGTCGAACGCGGAGCGCAGGACCGGGTGGCGCCGGACCAGGCTGTCGAAGGCGCGGCGCAGCGCCGCCTCGTCCCAGACCGTCTTGAGGGAGTAGCGGAAGACGTCGTGGTACACGGCCGTCTTCTCGTGTTCCCGGCTGTGGTAGAGCAGGCCGAGGTGCAACCGGGTCGCCGGGTAGGCGTCCGCCAGACCGGTCAGCCGCGCGCGGTCGACTCCGGATACCAGCGCGAACGGCTCCAGCGGGGTGTCCTGCCCGTCCGGCGTCGAGGTGGTCGCGGTCGCGGCGAGCGCCGCCACGGTGGGGTTCCGGACCATGTCGGCCAGGGTGAAGTGGACGCCCGCGCGCCGTGCCTCGGCCTGGATGCGGAGCATCATGATCGAGTCACCGCCCAGGGAGTAGTAGTCCTGGTCGACGCCGATCCCGTCGGTTTCGAGGACGACCGACCAGGCCGCCGCGATCTTCGCCTCGATCTCGTTGGTCGGCTCCGCGTTCCTGGCGTCCGCCTCCACGGCGGGTGCGGGCAGCCGTCGTCGGTCGGCCTTGCCGTTCGCGGTGAGCGGGATCCGGTCGATCCGCACGAAGAAGGCCGGGATCATGAACTCCGGCAAGGAGTCCAGGAGTCGGGCTCGAAGGTCGGCGGGCCGCACGTCCTCGTCCGCGACGTAGTAGCCCACCAGGTGGACGCCGCGGGCCGGTGAGTTCCGGTCCACGACGATCGCGTCCCGGACGCCCGGGAAGGCCGCCAGACGGTCGCGCACCTCGCCGAGCTCCACCCGGTTTCCACGGATCTTGACCTGGTCGTCCAGTCGGCCCAGGTATTCGAGGGTGCCGTCCGCGAGCCATCGTGCCCGGTCACCGGTGCGGTACATCCTCCCCCGGCCTTCGCCCGGGGGGACCTCGGTGCCGGGTGTGAACGGGTCGGCCACGAACGCGGCCGAGTCCAGCTCCGGCCGGCCCAGGTAGCCGCGTGCCACGCACACGCCCGCGACGCACAGTTCACCGGGCACCCCGGTGGGCTGCAGGTCGCCGTACGCCCCGACCACGTACAGCCGGACGTTGTCGATCGGCCTCCCGATCGGTACCCGCCGCACCGCCTCGGCCGTGTCACCCGGGCAGTCGTGGTACGTGACGTCGACCGTGGCCTCGGTCGGGCCGTAGAGGTTGACCAGCCGTGGCGCCGTGGCGCCGGCTGCGGCGAAGACCCGGTTGAACCGGTTCACCTGAGCTGGTGTCAGGGCCTCGCCGCTGCAGAACACCAGGCGCAGGGACGCGATGCGGTCCAGCAGCGCCGGATCCTCTTCCAGCAGGTCGAGGAAGGGGCCGAGCATCGACGGCACGAAGTGGGCCACGCTCACCCGGTGCGCCTCGACCGTCCCGAGGATGACCCCGGGATCCCGCTCGCCCCGGGGCGGGAGCAGCGCGAGCCCGGCGCCGGTGGACGCCCACCAGAACAGCTCCCACACCGAGACGTCGAAGGTGACCGGTGTCTTCTGGAGCAGGACGTCCCCGCCGCCGACCGGGTAGCGGCGCTGCATCCACTCCAGCCGGTTCACCACGGAACGGTGCTCGACCTGCACGCCCTTGGGCCGCCCGGTGGACCCCGAGGTGTAGATGACGTAGGCGAGGTCGCGTGGGCCGCTGACGGGTACGGGCGGCGCGGACGCGACGCGCGCGGTGGCGTCCAGGTGCCGCACGGGTACCGCGTCACCCACCAGGGAGCCGGACACGGTCCCGCCCAGCAGCACGGACTTCGCCCCGCTGTCGGCCAGCAGGAACCTGACCCGTTCCGCGGGATGGCCCGGGTCGACCGGTACGTACGCGCCACCCGCCTTGAGCACCCCCAGGACGGCCGCGACCAGTTGCGGGCTGCGCTCGGCCACCACGGCCACCCGGTCGCCGGCGCCCACGCCGTCGCCGCGCAGCTGGTGCGCGATGTGGTTCGCCCAGGCGTCCAGCTGCGCGAAGGTCAGCGACTCGGCGGGATCGTCCGCGACGACGGCCAACCGGTCGGGCGTCCTGGCCGCCTGCCGCTCGAAGAGCGCGTGGAGCGTGGTGTCCTGGGAGTAGTCGGTCACCGGGCCGCTGCCGGCCGCGACGAGGGCGGCGCGCTCGGTGGCGCTGATCATGGGGACTTCCGACAGCGGGCGGTCGGCCCCGGCGAGGGTGCCCCTGAGGATCGCCTCGATGTGGGTGGCCACCGACTCGATGGGGAAGTCGGCGTCGAAGACGTCGAGGGCGTAGTCCATGTCGACGAGGACGTCGCTGACGTCGTCCAACTCGTTGACGACGACCGCCAGTACGTCGTCGTCGTGGGCGCGGGCCTGCACGACGGTCTCGTACGCCACGTCCTGGACGTCGAGCGGGGTGGGCCAGCGCAGATAGGCGATGGTGGTGTCGAACAGCCGCTTGGGGCCGCTGCCCTGGAGCGGCACCGAGCGCAGCAGGTCTCCCAGGGAGTACCGCTCGTGGGGTTTGAGTGCCCGGGTCGCGGCCTGCACCTCGGCGACCAGTTCGGTCATGGTGCGGTCTCCGCCGGGAGTCACCCGCAGCGGCAGGGTGTTGGCGAAATGGCCGACGGTGCGCTTCTGCCCGGCGGTGGGCCGGTTCAGCAGCGGGACGCCCAGCACGACCTCGTCGGTGCCGTGGATCCGGGAGAGGTAGACGGCGAAGGCACTGGCGACGAAGGCGAAGACCGAATCACCGCGTTCGCGTATGCGGTCGATGAGACCGCGCTCGATCAGGAAACCGTGCCGGGCACTCCGCCGGGACCCGGCCGGCGCGGCGCGACGGAAGAAGGCCGGGGCGACGCCCTCCAACTGCTCCTGGAAGAACGCGCGGTCCCGCTCGTGGTCGTCCGAACCCCGGTAACGGCGCTCGTCCTCGACGAAGTCCAGGTACGACGGAGCGGGCCGGTCGTCGAACCGCCCGGTCCGCCGCACCTGGTCGTACTCGGCGCGCACCTGGGACATGAACAGGTTCAGGCCCCAGGCGTCGGCGACGATGTGATGCACCTTGACGTACGCGTGGACGACGTCCTCGCGTTCCTTGAGGATCGCGATCTCGAACAGCCGGCGGCGCTCCACCTCGAACGGGACGTCGAACGCGTCCTTGATCCACGTCTCACAGGCCGCACGCGGCGCGGCGGTCCCGGAGAGGTCGATCGTCGGGATGTCGAACGCCTCGTGCTCGACCCACTGCCTCGGGGTTCCGTCCTCCGGGTCGATCCGGAGCTGGAACGCGTCGTTGCGGTCGGCCGCACGGCGCAGGCACTCCTTGAGCAGATCGACGTCGACCTCACCGGTGAACCGGTCGGTGATGAAGCAGTTGAACTGCGGGAGATCGGGGAAGAGGGAGTTCCCCGCCCAGATGTCCTGCTGGTAGGCCGTGAGAGAGCTGCTCCCCCGGAGATTCACGATCGCTCCATTTCTCGGCTGTTGCCTTCGATGTCTGAGCCCTGTGACTGCCTCAGCGGGCGTTCTCCGCGGCGATCGTGCTGCCGTGGTACCAGGGGTTTCCGGCCGCCTCCGAGATGAGATTGCGCGACTTCGTCTCCCGCGCCCTTCCGAGATCGAGGGTCAGGTACTGGACGAATTCCAACGCGGTGAAGTACTGGCGCATGAAGGTCGGCTGGTCGAGCTCGATCTCGGTCACGGTGACGTTCGCGTTCTGCGGGATCGGCGCGGTCAGCAACGACACCAGGTTCTTGCGCTTGGCCCGGGTGTAGTCGTCCTCCTCCGGGTCGGAGAAGACGAGAATGCTGTGCCGGCGCTCGGGATCGGTGAGCGTGGCCACCTCGCTGTGGCAGAACTCGTGGAAGTAGTTCCGCGTCGCCGGCACCATGGCGATCTCGTTGAAGTGCATCTTGGCGAGCTTCAGCAGGCTCTCGTGCCACTTGGGCGACCCGAGCATGATGATGTTGGCGTTCTCGCTCCGGGCGGCGGCACCGGCGGCCAGCTCGCGCAGGGCGGGCGTGAAGTCGGTCTCGAGGGTCTTGGCGAGGGCACGGACCTCGGGACCGTGGTCCGCGTCGAGGAGCCCGAGCTTCAGGAACATGTCAACCAGAATCGAGAAGTACTGGCCGACGTGGAACAGCGGGTACTCGCGGTCCGGCTTGCTCAGCGTCCAGCGCGCGATGGACACCCCGTGCTCCTCGCCCAGCTCGCCGAGTCGGCCACCGGAGGTGAGCAGCAGAACCCGGTCGTGCATCGGGCGCAGTGCGTGGAAGGCGCGGACCGGCTCGTTGGAGTGGCCGCTGTACGAACTCAGGATGATGAGCGTGCGGTCGTCCTCGATCACCGAGCGCGGAATCAGGTACTCGAAGTCGTAGTCGTTGAAGACATGGACTTCGAGGTCGCTCCTGATCGAGTTGAAGAAGACTCTGATCACGTCCGACACGATGGCCGAGCAGCCCATTCCACTGAACACGATGCGCGTGAACCGGCCGTCTCGCAGTTGCTTCACGAGATCGTCCGAGATCCCGGAGATGTCGTACTCGTCCGACTTCGTGAAGCCGGAGCGGTACTCCTGCTCCAGGAATTCCTGGTAGCGCTCAAGGCGTGATCGCATTGACTTTTCCCTCTTCCTCGATAACTGGTGGTGCGAGAAGGCGGCGATTCGCGGTCCTCAGGGGATCACCGAGTGGGGACCGCCGAGTGGGGATCGCCGAGTGGGGATCGCCGAGCCCTTCACCACATGAACTGGCCACCGTCCACGATCAGCTTCTGGCCCGTGACGTAAGCGGCGCCTTCGCCGATCAGGAACTCCAGTGCGTCCGCCATCTCGTCGGTGGCGCCGATCCTGCGCTGCGGGATCTCGTCCAGCAGCGCGTTCATGTATTCCGGCTCGGCCACGCGGTAACGGGTCCGCATCTCCTCCGTGTCGATCATCCCCGGAATGAGGCAGTTCACCCGGATGCTCGGTGCGAGTTCCATGGCCAGACACTTGGTCAGGTGGAGCAGGCCCGCTTTGCTCGAACAGTAATTGGCACCGTTCAGCCGGGGGCGGATCGCCGTGGTCGCGCCGATGTTGACGATGGAGCCGCCGCCGGCCTCCAACATGTGCGGAGCGAACGCCCTGGTCATGTAGAAGGGCCCCGAGAGATTGGTGTCCAGCACCCGGCGCCAGTCCGAGTCGGAGATCTCGAGCACCGGCCGGTCGATGTTCAGGCCGGCGTTGTTGACCAGCACCTGCGGAACGCCGTGCTCGGCGCGGACGAGTTCGGCCAACCGTGCCACGTCATCGGGGTCCGACACATCCGACCGGACGACCGACAGGCCCTTTTCCATCTCCTTCAGGGCCCGGTTCGCGGACTCCTCGTCACCGCGGAACGTCGCGACCACCCGATATCCCATCCGGGTGAGCCTGTGGCTGAACGCGAGCCCGATGCCCTTGGTTCCGCCGGTGACGATAGCCAGCCTGTCAGGTGATTTCACTGAAGCCCCCGTTGCATCAAAAACATACCTTCACGCCGAACTCTTCGATCGGCCGCTGCAACGCCGGGTCGCTCTGCGCGAGCCGCTTCGGGCGAGGGGGCCTGTTCGACGATTGCCGTGCTCAGGACGTTGCCGGAGCGATCCGGGTTCCTTCACGGTGAACCGGCCGCCGACGGCGTGTTCACGGGCAGCCGGTTCACCGCGGGAAAGGAGCCTGTGTGACAGCCCCCCGGCCGAACTGCGGCGGCTCAGCCGGCCGCGGGCTTGCGGGCGCGGAGGATGACGTCGAACCGCCCGGAGTACTGGCGGTCCATCGGCTCGAAACCCGCCTCGGTGTACCACTGCTCGAAATCCCGCGGCGTGTAGATGCGGCCCTCGGGCGACGCGACCGTCTGGACGTACGCCGACATGAAAGCGGCGTGGGCGGGGCCGGTCTCGTCGTCGTCCTGAGCGCAGGCGACGACGACCAGGTGGCCGCCCGGCTCCAAGGCCCGGTAGGCCTTCGCGAAAAGGGTGCGGACCTGCTCCGGGGACCAGATCTCGAGGAACCGGGAGAACACGACGCAGTCGTGCGACGTGGAGAACTCGTCCTGCATGACGTCGGTTCCGACCGCGCGGACCCGCTCGGACAGGCCGGACTCGGCGATCCGGTCGTTCGCCATCTTCGCCACGTTCGGCAGTTCGAGGATGGTCGCCCGGAGGTCCGGCCATCGTTGGGCGAAGGCGATGGCGTTGGTCCCGGTTCCCCCGCCGACGTCCAGTACGTGGCGGTACGACGAGAAGTCCACGGCGTCGACGAAGTCCTCGACCACGGAGCGGCTCTGGTGCTCCATCATGGCGGTGAACACCTTTTCGAGGTTCTCGTCCTCGGCGAGGAGCTCGTAGAGCGTGGTCGCCGACGATCCGGCGAGCAGCTCGCGATGCAGCCCCAGGTTCTCGTTGTTCACCAGCGATTCGTAGAGCCAGCCCATCGGCCGGTACAACATCTCATGGGTGTAGCGAACGATGACGGGCATGAAGCCGTCGGGATCGCCCGCCAGGAGGTCGGTCGCGTCGGTGTTCCGGTACCCGTCGCCGTCCTTGCGCACGAGTTCGAACGCACAGCATCCCAGCAGCAGCACGTGTCCCGCGCGCTCCTCCAGCCCCAACGCCTCGGTGATCTCTTCGAGAGTGCTGCCCGGCCGCTCCTTGAGCAGGGCGAATAACTTCAGGCGTAATGCGGCGTTCAGGAACGGGAACCGGAAGCTGGTGTACACCAGTTTCCACAGGTCGTCCATGGCGGTCGTCGATGGCTCGGTCATGGTGATCCCCTTCACGGTGTCGCAGGCCTCAGGTGCACACCTTCAGCCGAGTCGTGGTGAAGTGCAGCATCGCGCGGTTCGGCCGGCCGGCGGCCGCTTCGGGGCGGACGAACGGACGCATCGTCAGCACCTCCCGTTGCGAGAGCCAACCTCAAACTCCGGATTCGCACAAGGCCTATAGGATCACCGCCCCGCGACTGATGGCTTGAATCATGCGGAACCCCCCCTCCTCATATTCTTGTCCTTGTCACTTGAGGGGCTGTCTCATTTGGAGAGCCGTCGACAGCGAATATCGACCGTCGGGCGTTCGGGCAGCAGCGCGGCGAATTGCCCCCGGAGCGGGTCGGTCAGCCATGACGGCAGCACGGGCGCATCAGGCATCACGTGCTGGAACAGTCCCCGCGCCCCGTCCGGAACCGATCGTTCGACCATGCCCGTGCACTGTCGGCCGACCGACTTCCAAACGAGACGCTCTCTCGTAACCCCGGAGTCCCGAAGCTGACCGAAAACCCGTTCGGCCAAGCGACCGAAAACCTTTCATCACGACAGCTATGAATCGTGATCTCCGCCGTGGGGTCACCCGCGTCGCTTCTGTGGTGATGTCGTTCCGGCGCAGTGGGCCCGAAAGGCTCGGCACTGGTGATGGCCGCCCCGGGCGGCCGGTGCAGGACGTACCCGAGCTCGCGGCGAGGCACCGGAAGGGCCACAGCGCAAAGCCCCGCGAGCAGTTCGCGGGGCTGGCGGGGACGAACGCGATGCCGGCGGCGGGGCGGCGGCGCGAAATCGGCGGACGGGCGGCTCGGCCGGCCCATCGCCGACGCCGCGACTACGATCGGGCGTCGAGGTCCCGAGGGGCGACGATGTGGTCCACCAGGCCGAACTCCAGCGCCTCCTGGGCGGTGAGCACGTTGTCGCGCTCGATGTCCTGGCGAATCTGCTCGACCTCGCGGTTGGAGTGCTTGGCCAGCAGGCCCTCCACGCGCTCACGCATCCGGATCAGATCACGAGCCTCGACTTCGAGGTCCGAGACCTGGCCGCGCCTGCCCTGCGAATGCGGCTGCTGCAGCAGGATCCGGGAGTGCGGCAGAGCGATCCGCTTGCCCTTGGTGCCGCCCGCGAGCAGGACCGCCGCAACGGAGATCGCCTGACCGATGCAGACGGTCTGGATGTCCGGCTTGACGAACTGCATGGTGTCGTAGACCGAGTAGAGGGCCGTGATGTCCCCACCGGCCGAGTTGATGTAGAGCGATATGTCCCGGTCCGGATCCGCAGCCTCCAGACACAGCAGCTGCGCCATGATGTCGTTGGCGGCGGTGTGGTCCACTGCGGAGCCGATGAGCACGATGCGCTCTTCGAACAGCTTGCTGTACGGGTCGTACTCGCGGATCCCCTGCGAGGTCCGCTCGGTGAAACGGGGCACGATGTAGCGGCCCTGGGCTGCCGTAGACATAGCAGTGACC
>NZ_JAFLNG010000439.1 GCF_017427025.1 Streptomyces sp. FH025 | reverse complement strand
ACCCTGCTCACCCGGGTCACCTCCACCCTCACCGGCTGGTGCGGCGAGCTCCCCCGCTACGAACTGCTGGCCGCCGCCGACCACACCGCCCAGCAGCGCCTCGCCGCCCGCTTCCGCAGCGGCCGCTGCTTCCTGGCCGGCGACGCCGCCCACCTGCACGGCGCGCTCGGCATGCAGAACCTCGCCGACGGGCTGCGCGACGCCGACAACCTCGCCTGGCGGCTCGCCCTCGCCTGGCACCTCCACTCCGGCGGCCCGCAGCCCGGCGGCTCGCTGCTGGACGGCTACGAGGCCGAGCGGCGCGGCGCGGTCGGCGCCCGGCTGCGCGCCGTCGACCAGTCCATGCCGCTGCTGCGCCCGCTGCGCGGCTGGCAGCAGACCCGGCGCTCGCTGCTGGTCGGCGGCTTCCGCAAGCACGCCCCGCTGCTCTCCGACGGCCAGTTGGGCACCGGCCGCTTCGGCGGCGCCCCCGCCTACCCGGCCGCGCCCTCCGGCGTCCCGGGCCGGGTGCCGGTGCAGCGCGGCTCGCGCGGCACCACCTCGCTCAGCGAACTGCTGCCCGCCACCGCCCCCGGCGTCCTCGTCCCGGACCTGCCGGTGCTCGCCACCGACGGCACCCCGGACCACCTGCACGCCCGGCTCGGCGCCACCTTCCTGCTGCTGCTGGTCGCCCCCGGGACCGCCGTCTGGTCCTCCGAGCACTGGCTGGGCGCCGGACTGATGCCCCGGCTCGCCGAGGTCGCCGCCGCGCTGCCGGTACCGGCCGAGGTGCTGGTCACCGAGGAGTACCCGGGCGCCGGGCCGCACACCGTGCTGCTGATCCGGCCGGACGGGCACCTGGTCGGTGTCACCCAGGGCGCCGCCGCCGAGGACCTGCTGACGCTCGCCGACCGGGCCCGCGGCGGCCCGGCACCGATCACCGGCGCAGCCGAACCGGAGCCGCGGCCCGCCCAGCAGCAGGTGGAGCCCAGCGCTTAGCGGCCCCGCCCCGGCCCCGGATCAGCCCTGCCGCAGATCGAGCCCGGGCCCTCAGCCCGCCACCGCCGTCGCCCGGCTCTCCCGGACCACGGTCACCCGGATCTGGCCCGGGTAGGTCAGCTCCGCCGAGACCTGCCGGGCCACCTCACGGGCGATCAGCTCCGCTCCGAGGTCGTCCACCGCGTCCGGCCGCACCATCACCCGCACCTCGCGGCCGGCCTGCATCGCGTACACCTCGGCGACCCCCGCGTGTGAGCGCGCGATCTCCTCCAGCCGGGCCAGCCGCCGCACGTACACCTCCAGCGACTCCTTGCGCGCCCCGGGCCGCCCGCCCGAGCAGGCGTCCGCCGCCTGGGTCAGCACCGCCGTCACGGTACGGGGATCCACCTCGCCGTGGTGCGCGGCGATCGCGTGCACCACCTCCGGGGACTCGCCGTGCCGCCGGGCGAAGTCCGCGCCGATCGCCGCGTGGCTGCCTTCGACCTCGTGGGTGAGCGCCTTTCCGATGTCGTGCAGCAGCGCCGCCCGGCGCACCGGCTCCGGGTCCACCCCCAGCTCGGCGGCCATCATCCCGGCCAGGTGCGCGGACTCCAGCAGGTGGCCGAGCACGTTCTGCCCGTACGAGACCCGGTAGCGCAGGGAGCCCAGGGTGCGGACGAGTTCAGGGTGCATCCCGCCGACCCGGGTGTCCAGCAGTGCCTCCTCGCCGGCCCGCACGCAGCGCTGCTCGACCTCCTCCCGGCTGCGCTCGTGGATGTGCTCGATCCGGGTCGGATGGATCCGGCCGTCCTCGACCAGCTGCTCCAGGGTGAGCCGGGCGGTCTCCCGCCGGACCGGGTCGAAGCAGGAGAGCTGCACCGAGGCCGGGGTGTCGTCGATGATCAGGTTGACCCCGGTGACCGCCTCGAAGGCGCGGATGTTGCGGCCCTCACGGCCGATGATCCGGCCCTTCATCTCCTCGCCCGGCAGCCGGAAGACGGTGACCGCGGTCTCCGCGGTCTGTTCCGAGGCCAGCCGCTGGATCGCCCCGGCGATGATGTCCCGGGCGCGGCGCTCGCCCTCGGCCCTGGCCTCCCGCTCGATCTCCCGGACCGCGACCGCGGCCTCCCGGCGGGCCGAGTCCTCGGCCTCGCGCAGGAGTTGGGCGTGCGCCTGCTCGGCGGAGAGGCCGGCGGCGCGCTCCAGCTCGGCCGCGCGGCGGACCACCAATGCCTCGGCCTCGCCCCGGGACCGCTCCAACTCGGCCGAGCGCACGGCCAGTTCGTCCTCCCGCTGGTGCAGTCGGCGCAGTTCCTCGGCCAGTTGCTCCTCGCGCCGGGCGAGTTCGGACCGCTCCCGGCCGGACTGCTCCTCGGCCTGTCGACGGACCAGCTCGGCCTCGGCGAGGGCCTGCCGCCGGGCCGCCCGCAGCCGTCTGGCCGCCAGCGCGGCGAGCGCCGCGAACACCAGCAGGACGGCGACGGCCGACCCGACGATCGACACCAGGGAGTCACCCGCGCCGGTGCCCGCTGAGAAACTCATGCCGCCCCACTCCCCGTTGCGCGCGCGGGCCGCCGTCCGGAAGCGCCCCCGCACTGAGTGCGAGGCTAGGCGGGGGTCACGGGAGGGTCAAGACTCGTCCTGGTCCAGACCAAGAAGCGTACGGAACTGCCACTACTCCCACTCGGTTCCCACTGGTTCGTCGGCCTCCTCCTCCAACGCGCCACGGACCACCCGGAAGGCCAGCCCCTCGGAGTAGCCACGTCGGGCCAGCATGCCGACCAGCCGCCGGGTGCGGACCTGTCGGTCCAGCCCGCGGGTGGACCGCAGCTTGCGCTCCACCAGTGCCCGGGCCGCCTCCTCCTCGTCGTCGTGGTCGAGTTGGGCGACGGCCTGCTCGACCAGGTCGGCGGCCACGCCCTTGGTGCGCAGCTCCTGGGTCAGCGCCCGCCGGGACAGGCCCCGGACGGCGTGCCGGGACTCCACCCAGGCCGCAGCGAAGGCCGCGTCGTCGATCAGCCCGACCTCTTCGAGCCGGGTGAGCACCTCGTCGGCGACGTCCTCCGGGATCTCCCGCTTGCGCAGCGCGTCGGCCAGTTGCCTGCGGGTCTTGGCGGCACCGGTCAGCAGTCGCAGGCAGATGTCCCGCGCGCGGGTCTCCGGGTCCGTCTGCTCCTCGGCGCGCCTGCGGGAGGTACGGGTGGCGCCCTCCGGCGTTCCCGCCCGCTCCTCGCCCTCCTTGCTCGGCAGGCGCTCGGCCGAGCGCCCCCCGCTCCGGCGGCCCCGGCGCGAGCCGCCGACGGGGCGGCGGGCCGAGGCGGCCGCACCCCCGTGACCGGCCGCCTCGACCCCGCGCCGGTCGCCCTCCGTGGACGTGGGGCCGTCCGCGGCGGCGTCGAACTCCTCGGCCGCCAGCGCCGAACGGCGCCGACGGCGGCCGCTGGGCAGCTCGGAGGCGGAGACCAGCCCGAGCGCCTCGACCGAGGCCTCCGCCGGCTGCTCCCGTTCCGAAGCCGGTCCGGGCGCCGCGCCGCGCGCCGCCCGGACCGGAGCCCGGTCGGGCTCCGGCTCGGGGCCGGATGCCCACTGCGAGGTGGACGCGCGCTCCCGCCGCCCCGTACGGGCCCGTGACCGCGACCGCGGCCCGGCCGCCGTGGCCCGCGGTTCAGGCTCCCGGCTCGGACCGGGCTCCTCCGCGACCGCGGCGAACCAGTCCGGCGGGCCGTAGTCGTCGTCCTCGGGGCCCGCCGGGCCGCCGCCCACCGTGTCGTGCTGCGTCAACGGCTCAGGCCTTGGCAGCCGCCGTCTTCTTCGCCGCGGCCGTCTTGGTGGCGGTCGCGGTGATCGGCTTGGCCGCGCCGTCGACGGCGGCGTCCGCCTCGCCGGCGCCCGGCTCCTCGGTCTTCGGGCCGATGCCGAGCTTGCCCTTGATCTTCCGCTCGATCTCGTCGGCGAGCTGCGGGTTGTCCCGCAGGAAGTTGCGGGCGTTCTCCTTGCCCTGGCCGAGCTGGTCACCCTCGTAGGTGTACCAGGCGCCGGACTTGCGGATGAAGCCGTGCTCGACGCCCATGTCGATCAGGCCGCCCTCGCGGCTGATGCCGACGCCGTAGAGGATGTCGAACTCGGCCTGCTTGAACGGAGCGGCGACCTTGTTCTTGACGACCTTGACCCGGGTGCGGTTGCCGACCGCCTCGGTGCCGTCCTTCAGGGTCTCGATCCGGCGGATGTCCAGACGGACCGAGGCGTAGAACTTCAGCGCCCGGCCACCGGTCGTGGTCTCCGGCGAGCCGAACATCACGCCGATCTTCTCGCGCAGCTGGTTGATGAAGATCGCGGTGGTGTTCGACTGGTTCAGCGCACCGGCGATCTTGCGCAGCGCCTGGCTCATCAGTCGGGCCTGGAGGCCGACGTGCGAGTCGCCCATCTCGCCCTCGATCTCGGCGCGCGGGACGAGCGCGGCGACCGAGTCGATGATCACCAGGTCGATCGCGCCGGAGCGGATCAGCATGTCGGTGATCTCCAGGGCCTGCTCACCGGTGTCCGGCTGGCTGACCAGCAGGGCGTCGGTGTCCACGCCGAGCTTCTTGGCGTACTCCGGGTCGAGCGCGTGCTCCGCGTCGACGAAGGCGACCGTGCCGCCGGCCTTCTGGGCGTTGGCCGCCAGGTGCAGGGTCAGGGTGGTCTTACCGGAGGACTCGGGGCCGTAGATCTCGATCACTCGGCCGCGCGGGATGCCGCCGACCCCGAGGGCGACGTCCAGGGCGGTCGACCCGGTGGAGATCACCTCGACCGGCTCGTTGGCCTTCTCGCCGAGGCGCATCACCGAGCCCTTGCCGAACTGCCGCTCGATCTGGGCGAGAGCGGTCTCCAGTGCCTTCTCGCGGTCCGTACCTGCCATGGCTTTTTCCCTCGGGTTCTGTGCTGTGCGCTTCATCGTCATCGACGCTAGCGCGTCCCACTGACAAACGAGCCCCACGGGGCTCAGCCTGTGGAAAACTCCTCGCCGGAGAGTACAAAGAACATCTGTTCGATTCAAGCATCACACGTTCGTACGACTGTCACTGCCCTCCTCCTCCCGCCCCTCCGCGCCGTCGCCGCCGACCATCCGTCGCAGCCGCCGCGCTGCCTCCCGGCGCAGCTCACGACGGGCCCGCCGCTGCTCGCCCCGGTCGATCCGCGGGTCGGTGGCCACCTCGTAGCGCCGCACGTACGTCCCGACGAAGCCCTGCAAGGTGGCCGCCGCCGGGATCGCGATCAGCGCGCCCACCGCGCCGAGCAGCGCCGCGCCCGCGATCACCGCGCCGAAGGCCACCGCCGGGTGCACGTCCACCGTCCGCGCGGTGATCCTCGGCTGCAGCAGGTAGTTCTCGATCTGCTGGTAGACCACCACGAAGGCCAGCACCCAGAGCGCGTCCACCGGATCCACGGTCAGCGCCACCAGCACCGGCACCGCCCCGGCCAGGTACGTCCCGATGGTCGGCACGAACTGCGACATGACGCCGACCCAGACCGCCAGCGCCGCCGAGTACGGCAGGCCGAGCAGCGCGAACATCACCCAGTGCCCGGCCGCCGACACCACCGCGAGCAGCGCCCGGGAGTACAGGTAGCCACCGGTCTTGGCCAGCGCGATCTCCCAGGCCCGCAGCACCTCGCCCTGCTTGGCGGGCGGCAGCAGCGAACAGACCGTCCGGCGGACCCGCGGGCCCTCGGCGGTGAAGTAGAAGGTGAACAGCCCGACCGTGAAGGCCTGGAAGAGGCCGCCGATCACGGTGGAGGAGACGCCCCAGACGTTGTCGGCGGCCTGCTGGACGTAGCTCTCGATGGTGCCGGAGTCCTTGAGCAGCCGCTGCTGCAGTTCGCCCAGCGAGAGGTCCTGGTGGAAGGTCCGGTTCACCCAGCCGATCAGATCGTCGACCAGGCGCGGCAGGTCCCCGGCGATCTTCGCCACCTGGTCCACCAGCACGGTCCCGAGCGCCGCGAGGAAGCCGACCGTCGCCACCCCGACCGCGACGAACACCAGGAAGGTGCCCACCCCGCGACGCACCCCGCGCGCCGCCATCCGGTCCACGGCCGGCTCCAGCGCCAGCGACAGGAAGAAGGACACCAGCAGCATCACGAACAGGTCGATCAACTGCCGGAAGGCCCAGTCCGCGAGCTGGAACAGCCCCACCAGCACCAGGAACAGCACCATCGCCCGGGGCAGCCAGCGCGGCATCCCGCCGCCGCCTCCGCGCCCGCCGTCGGCGATCCGCGCCGATCCGTCCGAATTCTTCTGTTCCGTGCTGTTTGTCACTCGAACAGTCTGGCCCATGCGGCCCGGGTGTCAGCGCAGCTGCGCGGAGACCCCCTGGGTCTCGCAGACCACCCGCCAGACGTCCTTGGCCTCCCAGCCCGCGTCCAGCGCCTGGCGCACCGTCCGCCCGCCCAGCTCGCTCATCACGTGGTCGGACGCGAAGGACTCCGCGTACGCCTCGCCGAAGTGCGCGTACATCCGTCGCCAGAACTCGGTCAGCCTCATGGCCCCAGTATCCCGGACCCCACACCGGCGCCCCCGGCCGACCACTCCCCGGCCGTCAGCGCGTACTCGACCTCGCCGTACTCGGTGCCGGGGATCGGCTCCGGAA
>NZ_JAFLNG010000438.1 GCF_017427025.1 Streptomyces sp. FH025 | reverse complement strand
GCTACGGTCGGGGTGTACTGGCAGCGGCCGAACCACATGACCTTGGCGAGGGCCCAGTGCGCGCCCGGGTCGGTGGATTCGCGGGTGGTGATGGTGAAGTCGACGGTCGTGGAGGAATCGGCCGGGGCGGTGAAGCCTCGGATCGGGTCGGCGATGGCCTCCCAGGTGCCCCAGGGGGATACGACTTGCAGTTCGCCGCGGATCTCGCCTCGGGTGCGGTTGGTGAGGGTGAGGGTGAGGGTGGCCTGACGACCAGGGGTCAGGCGGAGGGTGTCAACAGAGACGGCGACGTCGAGGCCGGTGTCGCGGCCGGTGGTGGCCTTGGTGCCCTGGGCGATCGTCCAGTCCTCGGGGGTGTCGCCAGGGACGGGCAGCAGGTCGGGGGCCTCGCCGACGGCGATGGTGACCACGTCCTCGATCTGCTGGCCGTCGTGCTCGATCCGAACGGCGGCGAAGTGGAGGCCGGGTTCGACGTCCGCCGGCGGGGTGAGGGTGACGGGGAAGCGCACGTGGCCGTCGGGCGCGAGCCGGTACGGGCGGCTGCCGAGGCTGGTCTCCCAGCCCTCGGGCGGCAGGACGACGGCCGTGCCCTCGACGGCGGCGTCGCGGAGTTGCGTGGAGAGGGCGACGGAGAACGAGACCGGCTCCCCCGCCGTACGGAGCAGACCGGGCGAGGCGCCGACGGACACGGGCAGGTAGCCGAGCGGGGCCGGGCCGCGGTTGTGCAGCCAGTAGCGGGCGTGGATGGGCTGGGCTGGTTCGGCGATCGGGCCGAGCACGGGGCCGTCGGACGGGGCGGTCACGGCAGGGGTCGCGAGCAGGGTGGCGATCTGCGAGCCGGAGAGATCGAGAGCCGGGGTACCAGAAACGAGCGGGCGTTCCAGCAGGTCGGCGGGCCGGAGATCGTCCAGGGCGAGAGCCCCGCCGAGCCGCACCGTCCGCCCGAGGCCGGTGGACTCGACCAGGCGGACGGTCAGCTCGCGCCCGACCGGGTCCGCCGAGCCGTGGGCGATCGGGTTGCCGGCGGGCTTGAGCGCGCCGAGCAGGACCTCGCGCTGGGGTTCGACCCGCAGCCAGGAGAGGGTGGCCGGGAGCGGGCCGTCCTGGGCGGGAGCGATCCGCGCGTACAGCGGGTGGTTGAACTCCTGGCCGCACGCGGGCAGGGTCTGGTCCCGCCAGTCGCCGTCGCCGCCGACCAGCGCGTAGTTGAACTCGTGGGCCCAGTGCTGGAGTTGGAAGGACGCACCGTCCGGCAGGGTGCGCCGGGGCGGGTCGATCCAGACGCCGGAGGGCCAGCCGGTGCAGGACCGCATCAGGGAGAGGTGCAGCGCGCCGGTGGTGTCCACGGCGAAGCCGGGCAGGCCATAGCTGAGCAAGGCCACGGTGTGGTCGGCGAGTTGCTCGGACACCGCCGACGGGCAGACGGCGGTGATCCGGGCGTCGGCGAGGTCGTCGACCAGCGCGGAGGCGTCGGACACGACCAGGGCGGGGATCGCCCGCAGATCGCGCAGATCGGCGTCGGGGCGCCAGACCTCGGCGAGGGGGGTGAGGGCCGGGATCCACACCGCGCCGTGCGCCTTGAGAGCGGCCGCGTAGTCCGAGCCAGCGCGCTCGATCAACTCCCGGGCCGCGTCGTTGACTTCCGGACCGCCGACGACGATCCGGAAGTCCGGCAGGTTGGAGTCCACGTCCAGCCAGCCGTACCGCGCCCAGTCCGCGCCCGAGGTGGTGGCGGTGACGCCCACCCGGGCGAGGGCGACGACCAGCGGCCGGGCGTCGGCGGCGTCGTCCAGCGTCGGTACGACGACCTCGGCCACGCCCAGGGCGCGGGAGCCGGTCACCGTGCCCGCCGGGTCGGTCAGCTCGACCCGCGCGGTGGCGCCGAGGCCGAACCAGGTGTTGGCCGGGTTGTCCAGCGTCCAGGGCGCCTCCGCCGAGTCGACGTCCGGCATGGCGAAGCCGCGCCCGACGACCGCGCCCGCGACCTCGCTGACCGGCAGCCCGCCGGGGACGTCCACCGGGAAGCGCAGCCGCAGCAGCCGGTCGGCGCCCGAGTAGTCGACGACCCTGGTCCGGCAGTCCACCCGGTCCAGGCCGCGCCACAGCGTGACGGTCTGCTCGTAGCGGACCCCGTCGACCGCGCCGTCGATCACCAGACGCTCGCCGAGCGGCCCGGCCTCGCGCCGGACCGACCCGAACCCCTCACCGGAGCCGATCACCGGGCCGCTCGGCACCAGGTGCCACGGGCCCTCACCGAAGTCGGGGTGCTGCGGGTACTCCTCGTAGACCCGCAGCTCGTTGCCGATGCGGCCGTCTTGGATCAACTCCCGTTCGTGCAGCAGGTCGTACACCGAGGAGAGCCCGCCGCCGCGCGTCGGGTCGGCCGTCACCCGGTACCGGTCTCCCTCGATCACGAGGCCCTCGGCCTCGGTCCACGCAGGGTCGGGCGCGCCCTCGACCAGTCGCCAGGTGCGCCAGCCGAGCGCGGGCACGTCCGTGGCCAGGAAGCGCAGCGTTCCCCGGTCGACGGCGCACGGGACCGGAGAGCCGGCAGAGTCGAGGACCCGCACCGACCGCGTACCGGAGGGCAGTTCGACGGTGACCAGGTCGGTCCGGTCGAAGGAGAGCGTGTTGGTCACCACCACGGCCTGGCCCGCGCCCTCCGTGGAGATCCGCGCCATCAGCGCGTCCAGCGCCGCGTCCCGCACGGAGGAGGCCAGGTCGTACGCCTCCCGCCAGCCGCCGAGCAGGTCCAGGTACACCTGGTCGGACTCGGAGCCGGTGATCGCGTCATGGTGCGCTCCGTAGGCGAGTTGGCGCCACACCTTGTCGAGCGCGGCGGCCGGGTAGCGGCCCAGGCCGTGTACGGAGGCGAGGGTGGCGAGCTTCTCGGCGTCCACGGCCGCGACCTCGCCCGCCCGCCCAGCCTGCTTGGTGTCGATGTACGAGACGTCCTTGCCGGTGTAGACCGGGTTCATGTCGCGGGTCTGCGGGCTGGGCCGGCGGCCCGTGGCGGCGAGTTCGGCGCGCACGGCGTCGAGGAAGTCCCGCGGGGTCGCGCAGACGAAGCGCGGCCACAGGTACTTGGCGGCCCAGGATCGGTGGATCTCGGTGACCCACTTGTTCGGCGGGGTGTAGTCCGTCCCGACCGGAAGCAGCAAGTTCTTTGTTGCCCCGACCGGCTTGAGCTTGCGGTACAGCTCGTAGACGGCCTGCTCGGCGGTGGCGAGGTCCGGGGAGGAGTCCATCCACCAGCCGGCCGAGTAGTGGTGCGGCATGTAGTGGGTGAGGACGCCCTCGCCGCCGGGGGCGATCCACTCGAACTCGCTCGGGAACTGCATCACCCGGGCGTCGTCCTTGGCCTCGCGGAAGTTCTTCTGGATCGGGCCCCACTGGTGGAACGGGCCGCGGGCCCAGGCGCTGCCGGTGAGGCCGGCCGCGGCGAGGTGGCCGGGGAACTGCGGGTCGTGCCCGAACACGTCGAGCTGCCAGGCGGTTTGCGGGTCGCCGCCGAGGATGTCGCGCTGGTAGCCGATGCCGTAGACGAGGTTGCGGATGGTCGTCTCGGCGCCGGTGAGGTTGGTGTTGGGCTCGTTGTAGGTGCCGCCGACGAGTTCGACCTGGCCGCGGTCCAGCAGCATCCGCAGGGTTTCGCGGCGCTCCGGGTGCTGGTCGAAGTACGGCTTCAGGTAGTCGACTTCGGCGAGGACGAACTTGTAGACCGGGTCCCGCAGGGCGAGGTCCATGTGGGCGTCGACGAGGGCGAAGCCGTTGCGCTCCCACAGGGGCCGGGTGGTGGCGTCGGCGGAGAGCAGCTCCCAGGGGGAGGTGTAGGCGGCCTGGGTGTTCCACCAGACCGGGTCGTAGTGGAAGTGGGAGACCAGGAACATCGTCCAGCCGGGCTCCGCGACCTCCACGACCGCCTCGACCGAACAGGTGCCCGCCCGTACGGTGACGGGAAGTTCCTCGCCGGGACGGGCGCCGGTGATCTCCAGCGGGACTTCGACCAGCCCCGTGCCGGTCGCCTCGCCGTGAACGCCCGTTCCGGTGACGGTGATCCGGGTGGGCGGGCCCTCGACCGTCACCCGCAGCAGCTGGCGCGGGGCGACCTCGGGGCCGACGAACAGGTCGGTGCTCTCGACGGCGGTGATGGTGACCGACACGGGGTGGTTCCTTTCCGAAGGAGGGGGCGGGACTACGCGCCCCAGGCCTCGAACTCGTAGATGCGGGCGGCCGGATCGGTGCTCTGGGTGGGCTTGGTGATGACCAGCCGGACGTAGCGGGCGGTGGTGTTCACCGGGTGGGTGGTGGTGCCCGCGGTGTTGCCGGTCACGTCGGCGACCGTCGTCCAGGGGTCGGTGGGGTTGGAGCGGACCTGGAGCGAGAAGTCGCGGGTGTTGTACGCGGCGCTCTCACCGCCCGCCTGGGCGTGCTTGACCACGAACTTCGACAGCTGCTTCGCCGAACCGAGGTCCACCTCGAGCCACTTGGTCGAGGTCAGGGTGCACCACTTGTCGCTCGTCCCGCCGCTGACGCTGCCGTTGACGGCCTTGGCCGGGCCCTCGTCGGCGTTGCACTGGCCGGAGGCGGTCGCCGGGCGGTTCAGCGCCAGGTTGGTCGAGGTCGGCGGCGTACCGTTCCAACTCACGGTGGTGGAGGTGGCGTTGGAACGTCCGTAGGTGGTGGACACCGCCTCGACGTCCAGCGTGGTGCTGGACTCGGCGCCGGCCCGGTCGAGCCGTCCGACGAAATAGGCGTCGTTGGGCGTGGCGCCCAGGAAGGTCCGGCTGCCGTCCGCGTTGCGCCGGTACACCTCGTAGTGGTGGACGTTGCCGCCGGGCGCAGCCGTCCAGGACAGCCGCAGGGACTGGCTGGAGCCGGGGGTCACGTCGCTGGCGCCGAGGACGGTCAGTCCGCCCGGCGCGGCCGGGCTCTCCATCGCCCCGTCGTAGACGGCGACTTGGCCGACCCGCAGGTCGTACGCCGGGTCGGTGCCGGTCACCTGGAGGGCGAGCTGGGCGATGGTGCGGCCGGCGTACGGGGAGAGGTCGAGGGTGTGGCGCTCCCAGCCGGTGCCGGAGTCGGCGCCGACGTCCAGGGTGGTGAAGCTGCCCGGCGCGTCGGTGAAGGAGATGGCGGCCTTGAGCCTGGTGGGCCCGGCGGCCGGGGTCTTGGTGACCAGGTCCAGCTTGGTGGTGGTCGCGACCGGAAGCTTCGTCTCGTACAGCCGCACGGTGTTGGTGGCGTCCAGGGTGCCGGTGAGTCGCAGCGAGGAGCCGCCCTGGTAGGAGTCGGTGAAGTCGACGGACGGACTGAGCCTGCTGCCGGTCGAGTTGACCACCCAGCGGTAGGTCGGCGGGACGTCCTGGAGCGAGAGGTTGTTCCAGCCGCCGGTGGCGACCCGGGTGCCGGCCGCGTTGTAGAAGTCGCCCTGGCCGGTGTTGAAGTTGGTGACGAAGGGCTTGGCGGTGATCGGCGAGGACTCGGCGACGTACCCGGCCAGGCCGGGCCAGGCGGACGAGAGGTCGATCCGCGAGGGGTCGCCGTTGGCGCCGACCCAGTAGCGGGAGTCCTTGGCGTAGAAGTCGGCGCGGTCGGTGGCGGACTTCCAGGTCCACTCGGGCCGGTAGAGGCCGAGCGATGTCGTGTGCGGCTTGCCGGACGGGAAGAGGGTGTTCCAGCCGACGGAGGTGTTGTAGCCGTTGGCCTCCGTGTCGATGCCGGAGTACAGCTCGTACTCGCTGCGGCCGAGTTGCCGGGCGAGCGTCCGCGAGGAGTTCAGACCACTGGCCGTCCAGTCGAAGTTGAGGAACATCGAGTCCGAGGTGCGCTTCGAACCGTCCTGGAGGAAGGGCGAGTTGGCCGAGGTGAGGGCGTTCTGCCAGTTGACCGCGCCCGAGGTGGTCATGGCGTCGTACCACATGAAGTCGGTGCCGCTCTGCGCCTTGGTGTACTGCATCAGGTTGCGCAGCTCGGTCGCGAGGGCCTGGTCTCCGCCGCCGGTCTCCTGGTTGATGAACCAGCCGTCGAAACCGTAGTACTGGGCGGCCTGGACGAGCTTGTCGGCGACGGGGTAGCGGCCGCCGGACTTCTGGACGAAGTCGCGCACCCACTGGAGCTGGCCGCCGTACGCGGTGGGCGGGAAGAAGACGGTGCCGTAGACCTTGACGCCGTTGCGGTGGGCGGCGTCGATGACGGTCGGGTTGGGCGCGAGGATCAGGCCCTCGCCGGCCGAGCCGCCCCAGAACACCAGCTTGTCGACGTACTGCCAGTAGCCGAAGGCGTAGTAGTTCGGGTCGGCGGAGCCCTGGGAGGGGTTGTTGGAGGTGGGGCCGAAGGAGACCAGCGAGGCTATCTTCCCTTCGCCGGTCCGGGCGTTGGGGTTGGCCGCGAGGGCGGGGTCGGCGGTGCGCGGCTGGAGCGGGATGCGGGAGCGGTTGAACCGGGCGTCCGGGTCGGTGGCCGGGTCCCAGTTCAGGATGGTGTTGGGGTACCAGTACGAGGCGTAGGGCTGGGTGCCCGAAGCCGCTGCGGCCGCGGCGACCGGGGTGGCGGGCGCGGCGTGGGCCGGGGTTACGGCGCCCAGCGCGGCCGTCGCGAGCGCGGCGCT
>NZ_JAFLNG010000437.1 GCF_017427025.1 Streptomyces sp. FH025 | reverse complement strand
AGCGGAGCAGCTCACCGAGAGCATCCCCCCAAGACCCGCCAACACCTTCAACGACCGCGAACGCAGCGCCACCACCCGGGCACCGTCCTCCAGGGACAGCATCCCGGCCACCGTCGCAGCGGCGATCTCACCCTGCGAGTGACCCACCACAGCGGCAGGCTCGACACCCGCGGCCTCCCAGACCGCGGCCAGCGACACCATCACGGCCCACAGCGCCGGCTGGACCACATCCGCCGCCTCCAGCGCGGGAGCGCCCTCGGCACCGGCCAGCACCTCGGCGAGCTTCCAGTCCACGTACGGCGCCAGAGCCGCCTCGCACTCCGCCAGCCGGGCCGCGAACACCGGACTCACCGAAGCGAGCTCCCGGCCCATACCGACCCACTGCGACCCCTGACCCGCGAACGCGAACACCGTCCGCACACCCGGCCGCGCCACACCCGACACCACCGAACCCGACGGCACACCGGCAGCGAAACTCTGCAGCCCCGACTCCAGCTCACCGCGCCCGGCGCCGACCACCACGGCCCGGTGCTCGAACACCGAACGCGTCGTCGCCAGCGACCACGCCACCTCGGCGGGCTCCAGCCCCGGCCGCGCCGACACCCAGTCGTACAGCCGCTCCGCCTGCCCGGCCAGCCCCTCGGCCGACCGACCCGACACCAGCCACGCACCGGCCTCGCCGGGCTCGACGACCTTGGCCACCTCGGCCCGGTCGTCGGCCCCGAACTCGCCGGAGTCACCGGACTCGGTCGGCTCGGCGACCGCGGGGGCCTCCTCCAGGATGACGTGCGCGTTGGTGCCGCTCAGGCCGAACGAGGACACACCGGCCCGGCGCACCCGGCCGTTGACCGGCCACGGCGCCGCCTCGGTCAGCAGCTCCACCTCACCGGCCGACCAGTCCACGTGCGGCGACCGCTCGTCCGCGTGCAGGGTCCTCGGCAGCTGCTCGTTCTGCAGCGCCAGCACCATCTTGATCACACCGGCCACACCGGCGGCCGCCTGGGTGTGCCCGATGTTCGACTTCACCGAGCCCAGACGCAACGGACCGCTGTCGCCGCGCTCCTGACCGTACGTCGCCAGCAGGGCCTGCGCCTCGATCGGGTCACCCAGCTTGGTGCCGGTGCCGTGCGCCTCCACCACGTCGATGTCGGCGGTCGTCAGTCCGGCGTTGGCCAGCGCCGCGCGGATGACGCGCTGCTGCGACGGACCGTTGGGTGCCGTCAGACCGTTGGACGCACCGTCCTGGTTGGTCGCGCTGCCACGGATCACCGCGAGCACCTGGTGCCCGTTGCGGCGGGCGTCGGACAGCCGCTCGACCACGAGGACGCCCGCGCCCTCGGCGAAGCCCATGCCGTCCGCCTGCGCGGAGAACGCCTTGCAGCGCCCGTCCGCCGCGAGGCCGCTCTGCTCGCTGAAGCCGACGAAGCCCTCGGGGCTCACCAGAATGGTCACGCCGCCGGCCAGGGCCATCGAGCACTCGCCCGAGCGCAGCGCCTGGGCGGCCATGTGCATCGCCACCAGGGACGACGAGCAGGCCGTGTCGACCGTCACCGCCGGGCCCTCCAGGCCGAGCGCGTACGACACCCGGCCGGACAGCACGCTCGTCGCGTTGCCGGTGATCAGGTGGGCCATGCCCTCGATGTCCGCGCCGTAGCCGTAGCCGGACGTGTACCCGCCGACGAAGACACCGGTCGCGCTGCCGCGCAGCGACTCCGGGTCGATGCCGACCCGCTCCACGGCCTCCCAGGACAGCTCCAGCAGCAGGCGCTGCTGCGGGTCCATCGCCAGCGCCTCACGCGGGCTGATCCCGAAGAACCCGGCGTCGAACCCGCTCATGTCCTGGACGAACCCGCCGGCCCGGACGTACGAGGAGTTGCCGAGGGCCTCCAGGTCCCAGCCGCGGTCGTCCGGGAAGCCGGAGATCCCGTCCCCGCCGGAGGCCAGCAGGGCCCACAGCCCGTCGGGGTCGACCACGCCGCCGGGGTAGCGGCAGGCCATGCCGACGATCGCGATCGGCTCGTCGGCGGCGATCGTGGCGGGCACGGCCGCCGGCGCGTCGGCGCCGTCCGGCACGGCCCCCAGCAGCTCCGCCTCCAGGTAGTCGGCCAGCGCCGCCGTGGTGGGGTAGTCGAACAGCAGGGTCGCCGGCAGCCGCAGGTCCGTGGCGTAGCTGAGGTCGTTGCGCAGTTCCACCGCGGTCAGCGAGTCGAAGCCGAGTTCGCTGAAGGCGCGGTTGACCTCGACCGTGTCGGGCGACGGGTGGCCGAGCACGTGCGCGGCCTTGGCCTGGACGAGCTCGGTCAGCGCCCGGCGCTGCTCGGCCCGGCTCAGGCCGGCCAGGCGGGCCGCCAAGTCCTGCTCGACGGGTGCCGCCGGGACGTCGGAGAGCATCGCGGACAGCCGGTGGATCTCCGGCAGGTCCCGCATCAGGGGGACCTGCAGCAGGCTCGCCGCCGACTGCGGCGCCGCGAGGATGACGGACCAGTCGATGTTCGTCACCGTCAGCACGGTGTCGCGGCCGTCCAGCGCCTCGCCCAGCGCGCGGACCGCGAGCTCCGGGTCCATCACGCCTTCCCACTGGTTGCGGGCCAGCCGCTGGCGCGCCGCCTCGGAACCCTGCGCGACACCGGCCGCCCACGGGCCCCAGGCCACGGCGAGCGCGGCCAGGCCGCGGCTGCGCCGGTTCTCGGCCACGGCGTCCAGGTAGGCGTTGGCCGCACCGTAGTTGGCCTGGCCGGGGCCTCCGGTGGTGGCCACCACGGAGGAGAACAGGACGAACGCGTCCAGGTCCAGGTCTGCGGTCAGTTCGTCCAGGTAGGCCGCACCGGCGGCCTTGGCCGCGAGCACCGACTCCAGGCGGGCCGCCGAGAGGCCGTCGATCACGCCGTCGTCGAGCACCGCCGCCGTGTGCACCACCGTTCCCAGCGCGGGGCCGGTCGCGGCGATCCGGTCCAGCAGCCCGGCCAGGTGCGACCGGTCGGCGGCGTCGCAGGCCACGACGTCCACACCGGTGCCCCGGGTGGCGAGTTCGGCCGCCTGGGCCGCGACGCCGGCGGCACCGGCACCGGAGCGGCTGGTCAGCACCAGTCGCTCGATGCCGCGTCCGGCGAGCCAACGGGCGACGTACCCGCCGAGCGCACCGGTACCACCGGTGATCAGCGCGGTTCCGTTCGTCGGCTCCCAGGTCCCGGTCGCCGACGGCTGGGGGGCGTGGGTCAGCCTGCGGCCCACGATTCCGGCCGGCCGCAGCGCGGCCTGGTTCTCGTCACAGCCGGCCAGCACGGTCACCAGCTGCGCGCCGGTCCGCTCGTCCAGGACGGGCGGCAGGTCGATCAACCCGCCCCAGCGGTCGGGGTATTCGAGGCCGACGACGCGGCCGAAGCCCCAGACCTGCGACTGCAGCGGGCTCGTCAGCACCTCGCTCGGGGAGGTGGCGACGGCACCACGGGTGAGGATCCAGAGCGGGGCGAGGACCTCGGCGTCGCCGAGGGCCTGCACCAGGCCCAGGCTGGCGGCCAGACCCACGGTCACCACGGGGTGGGTGGGCAGGCGCGACTCGTCGGTCGCGAGCAGCGACAGCACGCCGGACACCGCGGTGGTGCCCTGCTGGGCCTCACGGATCAGCGCGGCGATCTCGGTCCGGTCGACGGTGCCGGCCGGGACCTCGACGAACACGACCTCGGCCCCACGGGAGGACAGCGCCGCCACGCAGCCCTGGGCCACGTCGCCGCCGGCCTCCCCGGCGGGGAGGACGACCAGCCACCGGCCCGACAGCCGGGCGAGGCCGCCGGGCTCGGTCGCCGGTGACCAGGTGATGCGGTAGCGCCAGCCCTCGGTCAGCGAGCGGTCGCGCTCGCGGCGGCGCCAGGACGCCAGGGCGGGCAGCACGGCGCTGAGTTGCTGCTGGTCCTCGATGGCCAGCGTGTCGGCGATGCGGGCCAGGTCGCCGCCTTCGACGGCGGCCCAGAACCGGGCCTCCGCCTCGGTGCTCGTGCCGTCACCGCCCAGCAGGGGCGCGGGTACCTCGGCGGCCTGAAGCCAGTACCTCTGGTGTTCGAAGGCGTAGGTCGGCAGGTCCACCGGCTCGGCGGCCGGCAGAACGCTCTTCCAGTCGACCGCAAGGCCACCCACATAAGCCTGCGCCAGAGCCGTGACCAGACGGGCGGCGCCCGCGTTGTCACGCTCCAGGGTGCCGACCGTCAGCACATCCGCGACACCCGCGTCCTCGGCCGTCTCCGTGACCGCCGCGGTCAGCACCGGGTGCGTCGACACCTCGACGAACGCCCCGTAACCACCACCCAGCAGGGTGCGGACGGCCTCCTCGAAACGGACCATCCGACGCAGGTTCGCGTACCAGTACCCCGCATCCACCTCGGCACCGGTGAGCCACTCACCGGTCACCGTGGAGATCATCGGCACCCGGCCCGCCCGCGGCACGATCCCCGCCAACTCCCCGGCCAGCACCGCCTCCAGGGGCTCGACGGCCGGGGAGTGCGCGACGAAGTCCGTCGCCGGAATCCGCCAGCGCAGCACCTTGCGCGAGGCCAGCTCACGCTCGAACTCCGACAGCGCCTCCGGCTCACCCGAAACCACCACCGCCGCCGGGCCGTTGACCGCCGCCACCGACAGCCGACCACCCCAGCCCTCGACGATCTCCCGCACCGCCGCCGAAGGCATCACCACCGACACCATCGAGCCCTGCACCGACAGACCCGTCAGCGCCCGCGCCCGAACAGCCACCACGCGGGCGGCGTCCTCCAGGGACAGGATCCCGGCGACGGTGGCCGCCGCGATCTCGCCCTGCGAGTGGCCCAGGACGGCGTCCGGCGTGACACCGGCGGCCTCCCAGACGGCCGCCAGCGACACCATGATCGCCCACAGCACCGGCTGCACCACATCCGCCGCGTCCAGACCCGGAGCACCCTCCGCCCCGGCCAGCACGTCGGAGAGCTTCCAGTCCACGAACGGCGCCAGCGCCGCCTCACACTCCGCCAACCGCGCCGCGAACACCGGACTCACCGACGCGAGTTCCCGGCCCATGCCGACCCACTGCGCACCCTGACCCGCGAACACGAACGCCGTCCGACCACCCGAACGCGCAACCCCGGAGACGACCGAAGCGGACCGCGAACCCGCGACCAGCCCCCGCAGCCCGGAGACCAGCTCGCCGCGCTCGGCGCCCACCACGACCGCCCGGTGCTCGAACACCGAACGCGTCGCCGCCAGCGACCACGCCACATCCGCCGGCTCCAGCTCCGGACGAGCCGACACCCAGCCGGCCAGCCGCTCCGCCTGCCCCGCCAGCGCCTCCGCCGTACGGCCGGACACCAGCCACGCGGCCGGCCCGCCCTCGACCACCACGGGAGCGGCCGGAGCCGCCTCGGCCTCGGTGTCCACCGGTTCGGCGTCGCCGACCGGGGCCTCCTCCAGGATGACGTGCACGTTGGTGCCGCTCATGCCGAATCCGGACACGCCGGCCCGGCGCACGTGCTCCCCGGTGGGCCACGCCACCGGCTCGGTCAGCAGCCGCACCTCGCCCGCCGACCAGTCCACGTGGGGGGTCGGCTCGTCCACGTGCAGCGTCTGCGGCAGCCGCTCGTTCTGCAGCGCCAGCACCATCTTCATCACACCGGCCACACCGGCGGCCGCCTGGGTGTGCCCGATGTTCGACTTCACCGACCCCAGCCACAGCGGCCGGCCCTCCGGGCGCTCCTGGCCGTAGGTGGCGATCAGCGCCTGGGCCTCGATCGGGTCGCCGAGCGTGGTCGCCGAACCGTGCGCCTCCACCACGTCGACCTCGTCGGCACGGACCCCGGCGTTGGCCAGCGCCGCACGGATCACCCGCTGCTGCGACGGCCCGTTCGGGGCGGTCAGACCGTTGGACGCACCGTCCTGGTTGATCGCCGAACCGCGGATCACCGCGAGCACCTGGTGCCCGTTGCGGCGCGCGTCCGACAGCCGCTCCACCACGAGCATGCCGGCGCCCTCGGCGAAGCCGGAGCCGTCCGCCGCCGCGGCGAAGGACTTGCAGTGCCCGTCCAGCGAGATGCCGCCCGCCTTGGCGAAGGCCACGAACACGCCCGGGGTGGCGGTGACGGTGGCACCGCCGGCGAGGGCGAGCGAGCACTCGCCGGCACGCAGGGCCTGGGCGGCCAGGTGCAGGGCCACCAGCGAGGACGAGCAGGCGGTGTCCACCGTCACCGCCGGCCCCTCCAGGCCGAAGGTGTAGGACAGCCGGCCCGAGAGCACGCTGGTCGCGTTCCCGGTCACCAGGTGCCCCTCGACGACCTCCGTGCCCTCCAGCGGCACGTCGGTCGCGTAGCGGGAGCTGTAGCCGCCGACGAAGGCGCCGGTCTGGGTGCCCCGCAGGCTCGCCGGGTCGATCCCGGCCCGCTCGAAGGCCTCCCAGGAGGTCTCCAGCAGCAGGCGCTGCTGCGGGTCCATGGCCAGCGCCTCACGCGGGCTGATCCCGAAGAACCCCGCGTCGAACGCGCTGGCGTCCTGCACGAACCCGCCGGCCTGGGTGTACGCCGAGCCTTCCGGGTCGGAGTCCGGGTAGAGGCTTTCGAGGTCCCAGCCGCGGTCCCGCGGGAACGGGCCGATCGCGTCCGAGCCCGAAGCCAGCATC
>NZ_JAFLNG010000436.1 GCF_017427025.1 Streptomyces sp. FH025 | reverse complement strand
TCTCCATGCGCCGGGTCGCCGCCGCGCTCGGCGCGGGCACCATGTCGCTCTACAACTACGTGCCCAAGAAGGAGCACCTGCTCGACCTGATGCTCGACGCGACCGCCGCCGAGTACCGGCTGCCGCCCGAGCCGAGCGGCGACGTCCGGGCCGACCTCGTCGACCTCGCGCACGCGCAGCTCGCCATCTTCCGCCGCCACCCCTGGCTGCCCACCCTGGTGCTGGCCCGCCCGAGCCTCGGCCCCAACGCCCTGCGCTACACCGACCACTTCCTGGCCGTCACCGCCCCCACCGGCTTGGGCGGCGGCGCGCGGATGGAGGCGATGGCCATGTTCAACGGCTTCATCTGCCAGTTCGCGCAGTACGAGCAGACGGCCGCCGCGGGCGCCAAGTGGCAGGCGGAGCTGGTCGGTTACCTCGCCCAGGCGGCGATGAGCGGCGACTACCCGAACCTGGCCCGGGCCTTCGCCACCTCCGGCCCGCCCGCCGACCCGGACCGGGCCTTCGACCGCACCCTGGACCGGGTCATCCTCGCCATCCTGGCGCCCGCGCAGGAGGACTAGCGCAGCACCTCCCGGGTCAGCACCCCGGCCACCCGGCCGTCCACCAGCACCAGCACGGCCTCACGCTCCTCCCCCGACGCCCCCAGCGCCGCCCGCGCCTCGGCCGCCGACTGCCCGACGCCGACCGTCGGCAGCGCGGGCTCGAGCAGCGCGGCCACCGGGTCGTCCGGCTTGGCGGCGCCGTCCGAGAGCGCCGCCGTCAGCGCACTCCAGGACACCGAGCCGACCACCTCGGTGGCGGCCACCCCGAACGGGCGCGCCGCCCGGGCGAGGACGACCGGGGCGAGGCCGCCCGGCGCTCCGCGCAGCACCTCCAGCGCCTCGGCGACCGTCGAGCCGGCCTCGACCACGACCAACGGCCCGGTGGCGTCGAGCAGCGGCCGGACGGTGTCGCCCTCCTCCAGGAAGCCCCACGCCCGCATCCACGCGTCGCTGTGCACCTTGGAGAGGTAGGAGCGCCCGGAGTCCGGCAGCACGACCACGACCAGGTCGTCCGGCCCGAGCCGGCGCGCCACCCGCAGCGCCGCCGCGACGGCCGCCCCGGAGGAGGGCCCGGCCAGCAGGCCCTCCTCCCGGGAGAGCCGACGGGCGGTCAGCAGCGACTCTCGGTCCGGGATCCGCTCGTAGGAGTCGATCACCTCCGACCGGAGGGCCTGCGGCTGGCGGTCCTCGACGGTGTCGGGGTGGAGGTAGTGCCCGATGCTCTCGACGTACCACGGGCTGCCGTCCCCGCCCCCGTACGTGGAGGACTCCGGGTCGGCGCCGATCACGGTCACTGAGCCGCCGGAGGCCTCCTTGAGGTAGGTACCGGTGCCGGTGATGGTGCCGCCGGTGCCGACACCCGCGACGAAGTGGGTCACCCGGCCGCCGGTCTGCTCCCAGATCTCGGGGCCCGTGGTCCGGATGTGGGCGTCGGGGTTGGCCAGGTTGTCGTACTGGTTGGCGAGCCAGGCACCGGGGATCTCCTCGGCCAGCCGCTGCACGACGTTGAACAGGTGCCTCGGGTCCTCGGCCGGTACGGCGGTCGGCGCGAGCACGACCTCCGCGCCGTACGCCCGCAGGATGTCCGACTTCTCGGGCGCCGTCTTGTCGGCGACCCCGGCGATCACCCGGTACCCGCGCTGCCGCCCGACGACGGCCAGGCCGATGCCGGTGTTGCCGGAGGTCGCCTCGACGATCGTCCCGCCGGGCTTCAGCAGACCGTCGCGCTCGGCGGCCAGCACCATCGAGAGCGCGGCGCGGTCCTTGACGCTGCCGCCGATGTTGAGGAACTCGGCCTTGGCGTAGATCGGCGCGGCGATCCCGGCGCCGAGCCGGGCGAGGCGGATCAGCGGCGTCCCGCCGATCGCCTCAAGTACGGATTCGTGGACTGCGGCCATCATGGGCCCCTTTCGCTAGCACTGTCCGCCCGAGTCTGCCCAGGTCGGCGACCCGATAGACGGCGGAGGCATCTCTCGCCATCCGGCCGCAATGTTGCCCGCCCTCCGTCGCTCGAGGATCGAACGTGGCGTCAAACCGGGCCGAGGAGGCCGCGCCCGCCCGCGCGTCGGGGCGTGAAGACGGGCGCGTGGAAGCCTGTTCACGCCCTGAGGCCCTCGCCTTCGACCAGCCCATCGATGCCGGCGCCCCCGCCGCCCGGCCCTACGACGGCACGGCGGGCGAGGTCCAGACGTCCCCGGAAGTCCGCGTGGAGTCCATCTGCGCGCAGCACCAGGCCGCCGCCGCCCTGAAGGCCGTCCGCGCCGTCCACCCGTACGAGGAGGCAATGATCAACTTCCTCCCCCCTCTTCGGCCCCACCCTCGACTGAGCGCCCGGACGCGACGCGCAACCGTCACCACCCTCCCGAGTGCCCCGGGAGCCGGTCGGAGGAATTCACGTTCTGGCCAGTACGTCCGACATCGCCGCCCGGCGGCGTCAGTCGCGTCGGTTCGGCCGGATCGCGGAGTAGAGGGCGAGCGTCAGAACCAGGGTGGTGAAGAGGATCAGGAACCTTCGGAAGCCCTCGGAGCTGGTGGGCAGCCAGCCCTGGAGCAGCCCGATCAGCAGCACGATGTCGAGCACTATCGCGATTGCGTACCCCGGCCGCTTCATCCGCTCTCCCTCCTCGTTACCGCTCGCACCCTATCGCCGCCCCCGAAGTGCCGTCAGCGCCTCGCGATCCATCTACTTCTTCCTCCTCGTGGGCAGGGGAGTCCGTCACACCTGCCCCGCCAGCCCCGGCCTGGCGAAATCCCCTCGTCATGGTCGCCCGGCTCCCGTAGCGTGGTTCGGTCGATCTTGCGGGCAGAACAGGGCAGAACGGGGCAGCACATCATGCAGCAGTACCAGGGTTGGGCCGACGAGCGCTTCGGTGCCGTGGCGGACGTCTTCGCCGCCAACTTCGCCGAGTTCCCCGAACTCGGCTCCGCCGTCACGGTGTTCGTCGGCGGGCGCAAGGTGGTCGAGCTGTGGGGCGGCACCGCCGACGAGACCACCGGGCGGGCCTGGACGCAGGACACCATCGTGCCCGTCTTCTCCTGCGCCAAGGGGCCGGTGAGCATCAGCGCCCTGCTCCTCGCCCAGCAGGGGCGGCTCGACCTGGACGCGCCGATCGCCCGCTACTGGCCGGAGTTCGCGCGCCACGGCAAGCAGGACATCACCACCCGGATGGTCCTCGGCCACCGGGCGGGCATCCCGGCGCTGGACGCGGCGCTCTCCTTCGAGGAGGTCGCCGCCTGGGATCCGGTGATCCGCGCGATCGAGGCGCAGGAGCCGCTCTGGGAGCCGGGCACCACGTACGAGTACCACGGCCATGTGCTCGGCTTCGCGGTCGGCGAGGTGATCCGCCGGATCACCGGGCTGACGCCGGGCGCGTTCCTGCGCAAGGAGATCGCCGAGCCGCTCGGCGGCCTGCCGCTGTGGATCGGCCTGCCGGAGAGCGAACTCCCGCGCCTGGCCCGGCTGGTGGAGGCCGAGGGCCGCCGCCCGATGCCGGGCCCGGAACACCTGCTGACCCGGATCGTGACGATGAACGGCGCCCTGGTCTTCCCCGGCCTGGACGTGCCGCACGGCTGGAACGACCCGGCCCTGCACGCGATCGAGCTGCCCGGCGCGGGCGCCGTCGCCTCCGCCACCGGCCTCGCGGGCCTCTACGCGGCCGCGGCCACCGGCCTGGACGGCGGCGACCGCCTGCTCTCGCACGACACCGTCACCGACGCGGTGCGCGAACTCTCCTCCGGCGCGGGCTTCCTGGGATTCGACCTGGGCGCCCGCTGGGGCTCCGGAATGCTGCTGGACTCCCCCGCCTTCCGCCCGCTGCTCGGCGGGCGCAGCTTCGGCAACGACGGCGCCGGCGGCCAGTTCGCCTTCGGGGACGACGAGTTCGGTGTCGGCTTCGCCTACGTCGCGAACCGGATGATCGGCCACGGCGACGCCCGGGCGAACCGGCTGATCGAGGCGGTGCGCGGATGCCTGGGGTGACGGACTTCCTGGCCCGGATCACGGAACTCGCCACCAACGCGGGCCTCGGCGAGCTGCGCTACGACGCCGCCCTGCCCGAACTAGCCGCCCACTACGGCGATCCGTGGGACGGCGGCCCGGTCCACCGCGAGACCCGCTGGCCGCACGCCTTCGGCTGGGGCGACGTGCAGACGGTCTTCTGCCAGTGCCGGCAGCTCCGTTCGCTGTCCCTGCCGGTCTGGCACGGCGAGCTCGAACTCCCCCGGCCGGGCGGCGGTTCGCTGATCCTCGACACCCGGGTCCACGAGTCCGCCCTGACCGCCGCACTGTCCGCCGCCGGTCTCACCTGGCAGACGGTGACGTACGAGAACGTCCCCGGCCAGCGGACCCTGGAGGTCTCGCCGGCCGAGGAGGTCCGGGTGGCCCTGGTCCTCGTCGACCGGATCGGCTACGACGAACCGCCGCTGGAGGACTGGCTGTTGTACAAGGCCGTGCTGTGGGGCTACGACCACGTCGACTGCCCCGAGCCGGACGGCGCCCTCCCCGACGACGGCTGGGGCGCCGTCTAGGACTACGCGCCCGTACGCCTGCGGGCCAGGTCCTTGCCCTCCTGCGGCAGTGCGTCGGCGACCAGCAGCCGGGGCAGCAGGTCGGGTTCGAGGGTCATCGCGCGGAAGACGAGCGCGACGGTCACGTCGTGGTCGGGCCGGTGCACGATCTCGACCGGGTCACCGGCCCGGATGTCGCCCGGCTCGATCACCCGCAGATAGGCCCCGGGCCGCGCGGCCCGGGTGAACTGCTTGATCAGGCCGTCGTGTTCCAGCCACCCCTGGAACGTCCCGCACGGGATCCGTGCGCACGACACCTCCAGGACCACCTCGGGCCCGATGCGCCAGCGCTCGCCGATCAGGGCGTCGTTGACGTCGACGCCGAGGGTCGTGAGGTTCTCCCCGAAGACGCCTTCGGCGAGCGGCCTGCCGAGCTCGGCCTCCCACCAGTCGAGGTCCTCGCGGGCGTACGCGTAGACGGCCTGGTCGAAGCCGCCGTGGTTCTTCACGTCGTAGACGCGGTCGCCCACGAGTCCGACCTCACCGGTGCCCTTGGGGCCGGGGACGACGACGGAGACCGGGCCGTCGACGGGCCGCTTGTCGATGCCCGTCGCGCCGAGCCGCTTCCACGGGTTGGGCCGGGGCTTGCCGACATTGACGGAGAGCAGTCTCATGGGAGCGACGGTACGGCCCTCAGCGCGCCGGGGCGGCTCATTTCCCCGGCGAACCCGTGCGGCCGGAGCACTGGCTCCGACCGGGCGGGGCCGTTCCCTCCCGCGTGCGGAACGGGCCCCGCCCCGATCGTCACTTCAGCAGGAAGTCGTAGACCGCCTGGCGCCCGGCCGGGTTGGCCGCTCGGTTCTGCACCGAGTGCGCGGCGCCGGGGACGATCACGATCTCGGGGTCGTGGGCCAGCTTCGCCTCCCGGTACAGCCATTCGTACGGCGTGGAGAGGTCGCGGTCGCCGCCGAGCAGCAGCACCGGCACGTCGGGCAGCCTGCGGTGCGCGGGCGGGGTCGGCGGGACCTCCTCGCGCGGCCAGTCGCGGCAGACCAGCAGGCTGCCCAGCCCGGTCGCGGTCGCCGGGTCGTACGGCCAGGTCTGTTCGGCGGTCAGCCGCTGCCGGGTGCGCTCCAGCGCGGCCTCCCGGCCCTGGACCGGGGTGTCGGTGGTGCCCCACGGGTAGTGCCCGTCGGCGCACAGGGTGGCGGCGTGCAGGCCCTGGCTGAGCGCCTCGGCCGGGGCGGCATCGCCCTGGTGGACGGTCTCGATGAAGGCCTGGAGCTTGGCCGGCTGTCCGGCGGCGGCCTCGTGCAGGGCCTCGGCGACGCCCCCGTAGTTCGGGTCGGTGAACTCGTAGCTGGTGAGCGCGTCCAGGATCTGCGCCCCGTCGCCGTAGTGCTGGACGACGGTGGCGAGGTCCGTGGCCGGGTCGGTGGTGCAGCCGGTGGTCTGGCAGGCGGCCCGCAGCACGCGGGCGGTGGCGGGAAGCGCAGCCAGGTCGAGGGGGTCGTAGCCCTGCTGCGGCACCACCGAGTCGAGCACCAGCCGGGCCACGTGCGCCGGGTGGGCGAGCGCGTACCGCTCGGCGACGAAGGTGCCGTACGAGACCCCGTCGATGGTCAGCCGGTGGTCGCCGAGGGCCTGGCGCAGCAGGTCCATGTCGGCGACGGTGTCGGCGGTGCTGTAGAAGCGGGCGTCCGGGCCGAGGGCGGCGGCGCAGTCGGCGACGGACTGCGGGCGGGGCACGGCGAGGTCGGAGGAGCCCATGTCCTGCTGGAGGCCCGCGCACTGCAGCGCGGTGCCGCCGGTGCCGCGCTGGTCGTACATGACCAGGCGGTAGTCCTTCAGAACGGGCTCCAGCTTGCTCGCGATCCGCTTGACGAACGGCACTCCGGGCTGGCCGGGGCCGCCGGTGAGGAAGAGCAGGTCGCCCTTGGGCGCGTCGGTGTTCCCGGCCACGGCCACGTTGAGCCGCAGGGTGCCGGGGGTGGCGCCGCTGTGGTCGAGCGGCACGGTGAGGGTGCCGCAGGCGAAGCCGGGCGCGTCCGGGCAGGGGGCCTGGCCGGTGAGTCCGCCGCC
>NZ_JAFLNG010000435.1 GCF_017427025.1 Streptomyces sp. FH025 | reverse complement strand
GGACGGCTCGCTGTCGTCGCTGGGTTCGGACATCGTGGCCGGTACCGGAAATGACGAGGCCGTGTTCGTCCCGCTCCAGCGGCGCAACGACGAGAGCGTCCCGAGCCTGGTGACGGGTCTGGCCCGGGCGTACGTCAACGGGGCTTCGGTGGAGTGGAGTTCGGTGCTGCCGACCGGCGCACCGGTCGAGCTGCCGACCTACGCCTTCCGCCAGGAGACGTACTGGCCCAAGGGCGTGCAGACCCCGCCGAACGCCGGCGGGGAGGGGGCGGGCACGGCCGCCGAGGCCCGGTTCTGGGCCGCCGTCGACAACGGTGACCTGGCCGAACTCGGCGACACCCTGGCCCTGGAGGACCAGCGGCACCTCGGTGAGGTGCTGCCGGCCCTGGCGTCCTGGCGGCGCCGGGAGCTGGACCGGTCGGTGACCGCGAACTGGCGCTACCAGGTGAGCTGGGCGCCGGTGGCCGACCCCGCCCCGGCGGTGCTCGCCGGGCACTGGCTGCTGGTGGGCACGCCCGAGCAGACCGAGGGCGAGCTGTGGCAGGCGTGCGTGCGGGCGCTGACCGCGCGCGGCGCCGACGTCGTGACGATGGCGACCACCGAGACCGCCGACCAGGGGCTGATGGCCGCGCGGATCGCCGCGACGCTGCCCGAGGCCGGGGTCTCCGGCGTGGTGTCGCTGCTGGCCCTGGACGAGACGCCGCTGCCCGGTCACCCGGTGCTGGCGAACGGCCTCGCCGGGACCCAGACGCTGATCCAGGCCCTGATCGCCGAGGGCGTCCACGCACCGATGTGGGCGCTGACCTGCGGTGCGGTGGCCACCACGTCGGACGAGGCGCTGACCAACCCGGTGCAGGCGCAGGCCTGGGGGCTCGGCCGGGTCGCCACCCTGGAACACCCCGACCACGGCGGCGGTCTGATCGACCTGCCGGCCGAGTTCGACGATCGGGCCGCGGAGCTGTTCTGCGCGGTGCTGGCCGAGTGCGGCGAGGACCAGGTCGCGATCCGTCCGGCCGGAATCTTCGGCCGCCGGCTCACCAGGGCCGCCCGACCGCGCGGCGGCGCAGGGCAGTTCGTGCCGCGCGGCACCGTGCTGGTCACCGGTGGCACCGGCGCGATCGGCGGGCACGTCGCCCGCTGGCTGGCCGACCGCGGCACCAAGCGGCTCGTGCTGACCAGCCGCTCCGGGGCCGGGGCCGCCGGGACGGCCGCCCTGGCGGCCGAACTGGCGACCACGGGAACCGAGGTGGACGTGTTCGCCTGCGACGCCGCCGAGGACGCCGCCCTGGCGGGAGTGATCGCCAGGATCGGTGCGGGCGGCCCGCCGCTGACCGCGGTCATGCACGCCGCCGGCCTCGGGCAGGCCACCGCACTGGACGACGTCTCGGTGGAGGAGACGGCCGCCATGCTGGCCGCCAAGGCCGCCGGCGCCGCCAGTCTCGACCGGCTGACCGCCGGCCTGGACCTGGACGCGTTCGTCCTGTTCTCCTCCATCGCGGCGACCTGGGGCAGTGGTCTCCAGGCCGGCTACGCGGCGGCGAACGCCTACCTGGACGCCCTGGCGGAGAACCGCCTCGCCCGCGGCCTGGCCGCCACCTCGGTGGCCTGGGGTCCGTGGGGCGGTGGCGGGATGACCGACGCGGAGGGCGCGGCCGCGATGACGCGCCGCGGTCTGCGCCTGATCGATCCGGGCCAGGCGATCCAGGCCCTGGCCCAGGCACTCGACGGCCGGGACCGGCTGATCACGGTCGTGGACGTGGACTGGGCGCGGTTCGCCCCGCCGTTCACCCTGCGCCGGCCCAGCCCGCTGATCGAGAGCCTGCCCGAGGTCATCGAGGCCCTGGCCGTCAAGGGCGACGACGACGGCCAGGCCGACCCGTCGGCCGGGAACGCGCTGGCGCTGCAACTGGCGGGCCTGCCCCGGGTGGAACAGGACCGACTGCTGATCGACCTGGTCCGGACCGAGGCCGCCGCCGTCCTGGGACACGCGAGCATCGAGTCCGTCGAGGCCGACCGCGCCTTCAACGACCTCGGGGCCGACTCGCTGACCGCCGTCGAACTGCGGGACCGGCTGGGCGCGTCCACCGGACTGCGCCTGCCCAGCACGCTGCTGTTCGACTACCCCACCTCGGCCGCCCTCGCCGACCACCTGCGGGCGGGTCTGACCGAGGAGACCAGCCCGGCCCAGCCCGTGCTGGCCGAACTGGACAAGCTGGAGGGCATGCTCGTCGCGATCGCCGGCGACGCCGAATCCGCCCTGATCACGAACCGCCTCGAAGTCGTCCTCTCCAAGTGGAGGGAGGCTCGGGCACAGACCGCCGAGACCGGAGTTGCGGAGAAGCTCGAATCGTCAACCGACGACGAAGTCTTCGATTTCATCGGCAAGGAACTCGGAATCCACTGACACGGCCAACGCCGCGACTTCTTCGACGAGGTGACGTAAGTGAGCGAAGAGAAGCTCCGCTACTTCCTCAAGCGGGTGACCGCTAATCTGCACGAGACCCGGCAGCGTCTGCAGGAACTGGAAAGCGCCGGCGGCGAGCCCATCGCCATCGTCGGCATGAGCTGCCGGTTCCCCGGGGGCGTGCGCAACCCCGAGGCCCTGTGGGAACTGCTGGACGCCGGGCGGGAATCGGTGGCCGGGCTGCCGCAGGACCGCGGGTGGGCGTTCGGCGACGCCGACGGCCCCGGCGCCGCCGAGGTGCAGGCGGGCAACTTCATCTACGGCGCCACCGAGTTCGACGCCGGATTCTTCGGGATCAGCCCGCGTGAGGCGCTGTCGATGGACCCGCAGCAGCGCCTGCTGCTGGAGGTGTCCTGGGAGGCACTGGAGCGGGCCGGGATCGACCCGGCTTCGCTCCGGGGCTCGCAGACCGGCGTGTTCGCCGGCGCCTCCGCCTCCGGGTACGGCTGGATCACCGGCAAGCAGGGCGAGCTCGACGGTCACGTGATGACCGGCAACGCCACGAGCATCCTGTCCGGCCGGGTGTCCTACACGCTGGGCCTGGAGGGCCCGGCCGTGACGATCGACACCGCCTGCTCGTCGTCGCTGGTCTCGCTGCACCTGGCCGCCCAGGCGCTGCGCTCCGGCGAGTGCTCGATGGCGCTGGTCGGGGGCGCGTTCGTGGCGGCCACCCCGGTGCTGTTCACCGACTTCAGCAAGTCGCTCGGCCTGTCGCCCGACGGGCGCTGCCAGGCTTTCGGGGCCGGGGCGAACGGCATGGGCGTCGCCGAGGGCGCCGGTGTCGTGGTGGTGGAGCGGCTGTCGGACGCGCGCCGCAACGGGCACAAGGTCCTGGCGGTGGTGCGCGGTTCGGCGATCAACCAGGACGGTGCGTCCAACGGTCTGACGGCCCCGAACGGTCCGTCGCAGCAGCGGGTGATCCGGGCGGCGCTGGCCAGCGCCAAGCTCTCGACGGCCGACGTGGACGTGGTCGAGGCACACGGCACCGGCACCCCGCTCGGCGACCCGATCGAGGCCCAGGCGCTGCTCGCCACCTACGGGCAGAACCGCCCGGAGGACCGGCCGCTGTGGCTGGGGTCGGTGAAGTCCAACATCGGGCACACCCAGCAGGCCGCGGGCATGGCCGGGATCATCAAGATGGTGCTGGCGCTGCAGAACGAGCAGCTGCCGGCCACGCTCCACGTCGAGGAACCGACGCAGGAGGTGGACTGGTCGGCGGGCGAGGTGCGGCTGCTGGCCGAGCCGGTGGCGTGGCCCGCCGGGGAGCGGGTGCGCCGTGGCGGCGTGTCCGGGTTCGGGATGAGCGGCACCAACGTCCACATCATCCTGGAGGAGGCCCCGGCCGAGGACGGCGAGGCCGCGGAGGCGCCCGCCGGGGACGCCGAACCGGCGGAGACCGTGGACGAGTCGGCCGTCGAGGCCGAGACGGCTCCGGCCGCTCCCGCAGTGGTGGAGCTGGACGGACTGGCGGCCTGGGCGGTCTCGGGCCGGTCGGCCCGGGGGCTGACGGCTCAGGCGGGCCGTCTGCGCGAGTGGGTGTCGGCTCGTCCGGAGCTGGTGCCGGCGGATGTGGCGTGGTCGCTGGCGGCGACGCGTTCGGTGTTCGAGCACCGCGCCGTGGTGGTCGGTGGCGACCGTACGGAGCTGCTGTCCGGGCTGGGCGCGCTGGGGGACGGCGTCTCTGCGGGATCGGTCGTCTCCGGGGTTGCGCGTTCGGGTGGTCGGACGGCGTTCGTGTTCGCGGGTCAGGGTGCGCAGTGGGTCGGTATGGGCCGGGAACTCGCGTCGGTGAGTCCGGTGTTCGCGGCGCGGTTGGCGGAGTGTGAGGCGGCGCTGGCGCCGTTCGTGGACTGGAAGCTCTCGGATGTGATCGCCGGGGCGGAGGGTGCTCCCTCCCTGGATGCGGCGGATGTGGTGCAGCCGGTGCTGTGGGCGATCATGGTGTCGCTCGCGGCGGTCTGGGAGGCCGCGGGTGTGACGCCGGACGCGGTGGTGGGTCACTCGCAGGGCGAGATCGCGGCGGCCACGGTGGCCGGGATGCTGTCGCTGGAGGACGGTGCCCGGGTGGTGGCGGTTCGGGCGCGGGCGCTGACGGGTCTGTCGGTGCAGGGCTCGATGGTGTCGGTGGTGATGCCTTCGGCGGCGGTGCGGGAGATCGTCGAGGGCTGGGGCGGTCGGCTGTCGGTGGCGGCGGTTAACGGCCCGGCGGCGGTGGTGGTTTCGGGTGAGCCGGAGGCGCTGTCGGAGTTCGAGCGTGAGCTGGCCTCGCGCAAGGTGCTGCGGTGGCGGATCCCGGCGACGGACTTCGTGGCGCATTCCCCGGCGGTCGAGCCCCTGGAGGCGGTGCTGGCCGGGGAGTTGGCGGGGATCGCCCCGCGGGCGGGCCGGGTGCCGATGATCTCGACGGTGACAGGTGAGTGGCTGTCGGGTGCCGAGGTGGATGCGGGGTACTGGTACGCGAACCTGCGTCGGATGGTCCGTTTCGAGGAGGCCGTCCGCACCCTGCTGGGTGGTGGTTACGGGGCGTTCGTCGAGGTGTCGACGCACCCGGTGCTGACCGCTGCGGTCACGGAGACGGCCGAGGATGCGGGTGTCGCGGATGTGCTGACGGTCGGCACTCTGGAGCGTGACAACGCGGGTGCCGCCCGTCTGGTGACGGCTCTGGCGCAGGCTTATGTGGGTGGCCTTGCGGTCGACTGGAAGAGCGTCCTGCCGGCCGCCGAGCCGGTGGACCTGCCGACCTACGCCTTCCAGCGTGAGCGGTACTGGCTGGAGCCCTCGGCCGCGGGCGTGACGGCCGTCGGTGGTGACGGCTCGGGTACCGAGGCGGAGGCCGCGTTCTGGGCCGCCGTCGAGGGCGGGGACCTGGCCCACATCGCCGAGGTCCTGGAGCTGGACGACCGGCGTTCGCTCGGCGAGGTGCTGGAGGCGCTGACCTCCTGGCGCCGCCGCGAGCGCGACCGCTCGGCGACGGAGGGCTGGCGCTACCAGGTGACCTGGGCGCCAGTCTCGGACCCCGACTCCGCCGCGCTCACCGGCCGCTGGCTGGTGCTCGCCGACCGGGCCGAGGACGAGCTGACCGGGTCCTGCGTCCGGGCGCTGGCCGCCCGCGGCGCGGACGTCACGGTCGCCGAGCTGCCGGCCGATGCCGTGGACCGGTCCGACGTGGCGCTCGCCATCGGTGAGGCGCTGCGCGGATCCGAGGCGCAGCAGGGCTCCGAGGCGCCGGCCGGCATCGTGTCGCTGCTGGCCCTGGACGAGACTCCCGTACCCGGGTACCCGGCGGTCCCCCGGGGCTTCGCCACCACCCTGGCCGCGGTGCAGGCCCTGGGCGACTCGGGCATCGACGCACCGCTGTGGGTGCTCACCCGCGGCGCCGTCGCGGCCACGCCGGGCGAGGCCCTGACCAACCCGCTGCAGACCCAGATCTGGGGCTTCGGCCGTGTCGTCGGCCTCGAACACCCCGACCGCTGGGGCGGGTTGATCGACCTGCCGGCCGAGTTCGACGAGCAGACCGGGGGCCGGCTGACCGCCGTCCTGGCCGGCTGCGGCGAGGACCAGGTCGCGATCCGTCCGGCCGCGGTCTTCGGCCGCCGGCTCACCAGGGCCGGGCAGCCGCACACCGGCGCCGGGCAGTGGACGCCCGGCGGCAGTGTCCTGGTCACCGGTGGCACCGGTGCGATCGGCGGGCACGTCGCCCGCTGGCTGGCCGGCCGGGGTGCGCGGCGGTTGGTGCTGACCAGCCGGTCCGGCCCGGCCGCTGCCGGTCTGGCCGCGAAGGCCGCCGAACTGGCCGCCCTGGGCAGCGACGTGGACGTCGTGGCCTGCGACGCCGCCGACCGGTCCGACCTGGCCGGGGTGCTCGACCGGATCGCCACGACCGGCCCCGCCCTGTCCGCGGTGTTCCACACCGCCGGTGTCGTCCAGCACAACACCGTGCACGAGACCGACCTGGCCGAGACGGCCGCGGTGCTGGCCGCCAAGGCCGCCGGCGCCGTCCACCTGGACGAGCTGACCGCCGAGCTGGACCTCGACGCGTTCGTCCTCTTCTCGTCGATCGCCGCGACCTGGGGCAGTGGTCTCCAGCCCGCCTACGCAGCGGCCAACACCTTCCTGGACGGCCTGGCCGAGTACCGCCGGGCCCAGGGGCGGACCGCGACCTCGGTGGCCTGGGGCTCCTGGGGCGG
>NZ_JAFLNG010000434.1 GCF_017427025.1 Streptomyces sp. FH025 | reverse complement strand
CACGTGAGAGGTCGGTACGCCGGAGACATCAGGTCGTTGACCAGCGGCCCGCCTTGAATTGCGTCCAAGGCTGGCCAGGCTGCTCTTCCGTCCGGGTGCTCCTGTCAGGACCAACTCACTGAAAAGCGAAGGCTACGACCGTGCGTACGTACAGCCCCAAGCCCGGCGACGTCCAGCGTCAGTGGCACGTCATCGACGCGACCGACGTCGTGCTCGGCCGCCTGGCTTCCCAGGCCGCCAACCTCCTCCGGGGCAAGCACAAGGCGATCTACGCGCCGCACGTTGACACTGGTGACTTCGTCATCATCATCAACGCGGACAAGGTGCACCTGTCGGGTAACAAGAAGACCCAGAAGCTGGCCTACCGCCACAGCGGTTTCCCGGGCGGTCTCCGCTCGGTCCGCTACGACGACCTCCTGGACAAGAACCCGGAGAAGGCCGTCGAGAAGGCCATCAAGGGCATGATCCCCAAGAACAGCCTGGGCCGTCAGATGCTCTCGAAGCTGAAGGTCTACTCGGGCGACCAGCACCCGCACGCTGCCCAGCAGCCGGTGCCGTTCGAGATCACCCAGGTCGCGCAGTAATTCGGCCACCAAGCCCCCCAACACTGAAAAGAGCTGAGGAACACCGTGGCCGAGACCACTGAAACCCTTGAGGTCGACTTCGACGAGACCGTCGTCGAGGGCGAGTACACCTCCGAGGAGAGCTACACCTCCGAGTCCCTGGCCGGCCGCTTCGGCGAGGCCATCCCGGGCGCCGGCCTCGGCCGTCGCAAGGAGGCGATCGCCCGCGTGCGCATCGTCCCCGGCACCGGGCAGTGGAAGATCAACGGTCGCACCCTTGAGGACTACTTCCCCAACAAGGTGCACCAGCAGACCGTGAACGAGCCCTTCAAGCTCCTCGAGCTGGACGGCCGTTACGACGTCGTCGCCCGCATCAGCGGTGGCGGCGTCTCCGGCCAGGCCTACGCGCTGCGCCTCGGCGTCGCCCGTGCCCTGAACGAGGCCGACGTGGACAACAACCGCGGCGCGCTGAAGAAGGCCGGCTTCCTGACCCGTGACGCCCGCGCCGTCGAGCGCAAGAAGGCCGGTCTGAAGAAGGCCCGCAAGGCGCCGCAGTACAGCAAGCGCTAATCGCGTCCCCGGGGGTGCGGTCCGCCCTGGCGGCGAACCCCCTGGTTGCGCAAACCGTCGCCCCGGAGTACCCCGTGTACTCCGGGGCGACGTGTTCCCCGGCCAACGTGGGGCGGCCGGGATCATCGGTGGGTTCCGAGCATGGTGATGGAGGACGGGACAGTGGGACGACTCTTCGGTACGGACGGCGTGCGCGGGGTGGCCAACGAAGGCCTGACGGCGGAGCTGGCGCTCGGGCTGTCGGTCGCGGCCGCCCACGTGCTCGGCGAGGCCGGCGCCTTCGACGGGCACCGGCCGGTCGCGGTGGTCGGCCGTGACCCGCGTGCCTCGGGCGAGTTCCTGGAGGCCGCCGTCATCGCCGGTCTGGCGAGCGCCGGCGTCGACGTGCTCAGGGTCGGCGTCCTGCCCACCCCGGCCGTGGCCTACCTCACCGGCGCGCTCGGCGCCGACTTCGGCGTGATGCTGTCGGCCAGCCACAACGCCATGCCGGACAACGGCATCAAGTTCCTCGCCCGCGGCGGCCACAAGCTGGACGACCGGATCGAGGACGAGATCGAGGCCCACTACCGCAAGCACACGGTCGGGGACGAGGACTGGAACCGTCCGACCGGCGCGGCCGTCGGCCGGGTGCGCGAGTACACCGAGGGCTTCGACAAGTACGTCGCCCACCTGATCGGCGTGCTGCCCAACCGCCTGGACGGCATCAAGGTCGTCATCGACGGTGCCCACGGCGCCGCCGCCTACGTCGCCCCCGAGGCCTTCGCCCGGGCCGGCGCCGAGGTCGTCCACACCCTGGGGGCCGAGCCCACCGGCCTCAACATCAACGACGGGGTCGGCTCCACCCACCTGGACCGGCTGCGCGTCGCGATGAAGGAGCACCGGGCCGACCTCGGCATCGCCCTGGACGGCGACGCCGACCGCTGCCTGGCCGCGGACGCCGAGGGCGACGAGGTGGACGGTGACCAGATCATCGCCATCCTCGCGGTCGCCATGAAGGAGGCCGGCACCCTGCGCCGCAACACCGCGGTGGCCACCGTGATGTCCAACCTCGGCTTCAAGCTGGCGATGGAGCGCGAGGGCATCGAGCTGGTGGAGACCGCCGTCGGCGACCGCTACGTGCTGGAGGCCATGAAGGAGCACGGCTTCGCGCTGGGCGGTGAGCAGTCCGGCCACGTCATCCTGCTGGACCACGCCACCACCGGTGACGGCACCCTGACCGGCCTCATGCTGGGCGCCCGGCTGGCCGCCACCAAGCAGCCGCTGGCCGACCTGGCCGCCGTGATGACCCGGCTGCCGCAGGTGCTGATCAACGTCAAGGGCGTCGACAAGAGCCGGGTGCGCACCAGCACCGAGCTGGCCGCCGCCGTCGCCGGGGCGGAGGCCGAGCTGGGCTCCACCGGCCGGGTGCTGCTGCGCCCGTCCGGCACCGAGCCGCTGGTCCGGGTCATGGTCGAGGCCGCCGACCCGGCGCAGGCCGAGACGGTCGCGCAGCGGCTGGCCGAGGCCGTCCGCACCCACCTGGGCTGACCCCGGACACGGCGAAGGGCCCCCGCCTCGCGGGGGCCCTTCGCCGTGCTGTTCGGAGCCTGCGGTGTTCAGAGCTTGCGCAGCAGCGCCCGGCGGACCTTGTGGTCCGACCCCTTCTGCAGGATCAGGGTGGCCCGGCCGCGGGTGGGCAGCACGTTCTCCAGCAGGTTGGGCTTGTTGATGGTGCGCCAGACCTGCCGGCCGTACTCCATCGCCTCCTCCTCCGGCACCTCGGTGAAGCGGCGGAAGTAGGAGTTCGGGTCCTGGAAGGCGGTCTGCCGCAGCTTGCGGAAGCGGTCCAGGTACCAGTGCTCGATGTCGTCGGTGCGGGCGTCGACGTAGATCGAGAAGTCGAAGTAGTCGGCCACCGCGAGGCGGGTGCGGCCGTCGGTGCCGGGCAGGGCCGGCTGGAGCACGTTCAGGCCCTCGACGATCAGGATGTCCGGGCGCTCCACGGTCAGCCGCTCGTCCGGCACGATGTCGTACACCAGGTGCGAGTACACCGGCGCGCTGACCCGCTCCCTGCCCGCCTTCACGTCCGCGACGAAGCGCATCAGCGCCCGGCGGTCGTACGACTCGGGGAAGCCCTTGCGGGCCATCAGGCCGCGGCGGCGAAGCTCGGCGTTGGGCAGCAGGAAGCCGTCGGTGGTGACCAGCTCGACCCGGGGGTGCTCGGGCCAGCGGGCCAGCAGCTCCTGGAGCAGCCGGGCCGTGGTGGACTTGCCGACCGCGACCGATCCGGCCACGCCGATGATGAACGGGGTGCGGGTGCGCTCGGTGTCCGGGGTGTCCAGGAAGGTGCCCAGCGCGCCGCGCAGCTCGTGCGTGGCGTGGATGTACAGGTTCAGCAGCCGCGACAGCGGCAGGTAGACGTCGCGCACCTCGTCCAGGTCGAGCGCCGTGCCGAGGCCGCGCAGCTGCTCCACCTCCTCGGCGGTCAGCGGCAGCGGCGTACGCTCGCGCAGCGCGCTCCACTCGGCCCGGCTGAGGTCCACGTAGGGGGACGGTGACGGGCCGGGCGTGGCGGCGCCCCGCGTACAGAGTTCGGTCAGCACATGCTCCATTGTGGGCCGTAGCGGTGTTCACCGTGGTTGTGGTGTCGGTCACGCAGCGTTGGTGCGGAAGGGAAGAAGGGCCACAGAACCGCCCTTATGCTGGCACGCATGTGCGGAATTGTTGGATACGTGGGCGCACAGTCCGCCCTCGACGTAGTAATTGCGGGCCTGCAGCGACTGGAATACCGGGGCTACGACTCGGCCGGTGTCGCGGTGCAGGCACAGGACTCCCAGGGGCAGTGGAGTCTGGTCACGGACAAGCGGGCCGGCAAGCTCGGCAACCTGGAGAAGTCGCTCGCCGAGTCCCCTCTGCCCGGCGGCACCACCGGCATCGGCCACACCCGCTGGGCCACCCACGGCGGCCCGACGGACGCCAATGCCCACCCCCACCTGGACGACGACCAGCGGGTGGCCGTGGTCCACAACGGCATCATCGAGAACTTCGCCCAGCTGCGGGCCGAGATCGCCGAGCGCGGCCACACCCTCCGGTCCGAGACCGACACCGAGGTCGTCGCCCACCTGCTGGGCGAGGCGTACCAGGGCGACCTCGCCGAGGCCATGCGGGCGGTCTGCCGCCGGCTGGACGGCGCCTTCACCCTGGTGGCCGTGCACGCCGACGCTCCCGGCGTGGTCGTCGGCGCCCGGCGCAACTCGCCGCTGGTGGTCGGCCGCGGCGAGGGCGAGAACTTCCTCGCCTCGGACGTCGCCGCCTTCATCGCGCACACCCGTGAGGCGATCGAGCTGGGCCAGGACCAGGTCGTCGAGCTGCGCCGGGACGGCGTGACCGTCACCAACTTCGACGGCACCCCGGCCGAGGTGCGCGAGTACCACGTCGACTGGGACGCCTCCGCCGCCGAGAAGGGCGGCTACGACTACTTCATGCTCAAGGAGATCGCCGAGCAGCCGAAGGCCGTCGCCGACACCCTCCTCGGCCGGATCGGCGCCGACGGCCGGCTGACCCTCGACGAGCTGCGCATCTCCGACGCCGACCTGCGCTCGGTGGACAAGGTCGTCATCGTCGCCTGCGGCACGGCGTTCCACGCCGGCATGATCGCCAAGTACGCGATCGAGCACTGGACCCGCATCCCCTGCGAGGTCGAGGTCGCCTCGGAGTTCCGCTACCGCGACCCGATCATGGGCCCGGGCACGCTGGTCATCGCCATCTCGCAGTCCGGCGAGACCATGGACACCCTGATGGCCCTGCGGCACGCCCGTGAGCAGGGCGCCAAGGTGCTGGCGATCTGCAACACCAACGGCTCGACCATTCCGCGCGAGTCGGACGCGGTGCTGTACACCCACGCCGGGCCGGAGGTCGCGGTCGCGTCCACCAAGGCGTTCCTGACCCAGCTGGTCGCCTGCTACCTGGTCGCCCTCTACCTGGGCCAGGTGCGCGGCACCAAGTGGGGCGACGAGATCCTCGCCGTCATCAAGGAGCTCGGCGACGCTCCGAAGCAGGTCGAGCAGGTGCTGGAGACCATGGAGCCGGTGCGCGAGCTGGCCCGCTCGCTGGCCGACGCCCGCTCGGTGCTGTTCCTCGGCCGCCACGTCGGCTTCCCGGTGGCCCTGGAGGGCGCGCTCAAGCTCAAGGAGCTCGCCTACATGCACGCCGAGGGCTTCGCGGCGGGCGAGCTCAAGCACGGCCCGATCGCGCTGATCGAGGAGGGGCTGCCGGTCGTGGTGGTCGTGCCCTCGCCGCGCGGGCGGTCGATCCTGCACGACAAGATCGTCTCCAACATCCAGGAGATCCGGGCCCGCGGCGCCCGCACCATCGTGATCGCCGAGGAAGGCGACGAGGCGGTCGTCCCGTACGCGGACCACCTGATCCGCATCCCGGTCACCCCGACCCTGCTCCAGCCGCTGGTCTCCACCGTCCCGCTCCAGGTCTTCGCCTGCGAGCTGGCCACGGCCAAGGGCCACGAGGTCGACCAGCCGCGCAACCTGGCGAAGTCGGTCACCGTCGAGTAGTACGGCCGGCGCCCCTGCGGTGGCTGCGTCCTACCGCAGGGGCGCCGTGTCGAGCGTGAAGGAGAACGGGGCGGGGAGGTCGATGGGCTTGCCGAAGGGGACTGGCTCCTTCTCGGTGTAGTCGCCGTTCTCGGGGCTGGTGAACAGGGTGACCATGCCTTCACTGCGGTCGACCAGCAGGTAGCACGGGATGCCGGCGGCGGCGCACCCACGGCGCTTCGTCTCGCGATCCCGGTGGGGAGCGGTGGACGTGACTTCGAAGACGAGCAGTACGCCGGCGGCGTCCGCCCATGAATCGGAATTCAGAAAGTGTCCGACCGGGCTGACGGTGCCGTCGGGGATGAACCGGCCTGTCGGCACGATGAGCCCCTTGTTGCCCGACAGGTCGAACTCGGCCTCGGCCTTTCGCATGAACTGCCGGTTCAGCAGGGAGAACGCGGTTTCGTGCTCTCCGTCCGGCGGCGGTGTCACGAAGATCTCCCCTTCGATGAGTTCAGCCTTGTAGCCAGGTGGTGTTTCCAGCTCCAGGAATGCCTGGAGGAGGCTGTCCTCGCCCAGCGGGTGCTCGACAGCTGGCATGGCGACCATGGCCCTTCTCCCTCCTGTGGGTCCGTGCCGGGCCACAAGGTAGGCGTACGGACCGACACCGGCGGGGGATCGAAGTGGTTGTCACTCGAAAGTGTGCCGCAGGCCCGGCTCCCGTGGGGCGGCGGCGCGGGCTAGCGTCGGCGGTAGCCGACTGCTGAAGGAGCCCTCGCATGCGTCATGCACACCCTGTGGAAGTCGTCCGGGCCGCTGAGGCCGCGCTGATGGCCAGGCTGCCGGAGGGGACGTTGATGCAGCGGGCGGCGGCCGGGTTGGCGGCGACGTGTGCGCGGCTGTTGATCCGGCGTCTGGGGCGGGTGTACGGCAGCCGGGTGGTGGTGCTGGCGGGCAGTGGGGACAACGGGGGTGACGCCCTGTACGCCGGGGCGG
>NZ_JAFLNG010000433.1 GCF_017427025.1 Streptomyces sp. FH025 | reverse complement strand
CACCATCAGCTACACCACCCCGGGCAAGCCGGTGGCCACGCGCCTGATCGCGCTGCCCCAACAGGTCCGGCTCGGCCGGCCGGTGGTGCTCGACGACCTGGTCTGCCCGGCCCCCGGTACGGGTGCCACGACCCCGCCCACCGGCACCGTGACGTTCACCGACACCACGACCGGCACGACCCTGGGCACGGCACGCCTGGTCCTCAATCTCGGGACCTGCGCCGCCGCGGGGCGCGTCGTCTTCTTCCGGACCGCCGGCGCGCACGTCATCACGGCCGTCTACAGCGGCGACACGGTCTACCAGGGCAACAGCGCGAACCCCGAGACCCTCACGGTGACGGTCACCCCCTGAGGCTGCCCCGCAAGCGCCCGGCCCCGCCCGGGCCCTCACGCCCGGGCCCGCCCGCTGACCCACGCCCAGGCGGGGGCGCCTCCACTGGTGGCGCCCACCGCCGGGCGGGCCCTCGTCGACACCGCCCGGGTGCGCCGCCCGCGACGCGGGCAAGCGAAAGGGGTGTCCGTGGCCGGCTGCCACGGACACCCCTGTCAGGTCCTGCTGTCTCAGCTGTTGCGGCGCCTCCTGCTGAGGGCGAGGGCGAGGCCGCCGAGGATCAGCAGCGTGCCGCCGATCCCCGCCGCGGTGAGCACGACGGCGCCGGTGTGGGCGAGGATCCCGGACGGAGCCGGGGCCTGCGGGCCGGGCTCGGGGTTGCCGGGCTCCGGGCTACCGGGAGCCGGGGGCTCGGTGGGCGGCGGAGTGGTTCCGGGCAGCATGTGATCGGTCTCGCAGCCCTCCTCGGTGTCACAGTGGCCGCGCTTGTCGTCGGGGGTGGTGACGACGTTGTGCAGCTGGGCGTCACCGTTGCCGTTGACGGTCACGGAGTAGGTGATCGTGGCGGTGCCCCCAACCGGGAGATCCCCGGTCCAGGCGAGCTTGTCACCGGTCACCGAGACGCTGCCGGTGCTGGCCTTGACGTCACCGTTGTACGCGGCGTCGTCCAGCACCTTCGACAGGTCGTCCGTGACGGTCGCGCCCTTCATCCCGGCCTTGCCGTGCTGGGTCACCGTCACGGTGTAGGTGACCTTGTCGCCGACCTGCACGGTCGAACCCGACTTCGGGTCCGCGACCTTGGAGAAGGTGTACGAGCCGTAGAGGTGGTCGGTCTCGCAGCCCTTCTCGGTCTCGCAGTGGCCGCGCTTGTCGTCCGGCGTGGTGACCGCGTTGTGCAGTTGGCCGTCACCGTTGCCGTTGACGGTCACGGAGTACGTGATCGTCGCCGTCCCGCCGACCGGCAGGTCGCCACTCCAGATGAGCTTGCCGTCCTTGACCACAGCCGCACCCGACGACGCCTTCACGTCGCCGTTGTACGCGGCGTCGTCCAGCACCTTCGACAGGTCATCGGTCACGGTCGCACCCTTGACGTCGCCCGCACCCTTCTGCGAGACGGTCACGGTGTAGGTCACCTTGTCACCGACCTGCACCGTCGAACCCGACTTCGGGTCCGCGACCTTGGAGAACGTGTACCAGCCCGTCTCGTGGTGCGTCGTGCACCCCGGAGTGCTTCCGTCCGCGGCCGCCGCGCAGCCGGGCGACAGCACGGCGTTGGCGAGGTCGCCGTCGCCGCCGGCCTTGACGGTCACCGAGTAGGTGATCGTCGCCTCGCCGCCGACCGGGACGGTGCCGTTCCACGTCAGCACACCGTTCTTGACCTGCGCGGTGCCGGTCGAGGCCTTGACGTCGCCGTTGTAGTCGGCGTCGTCCAGGACCTTCGACAGGTCGTCCGACAGCGTGGCCTGCGCCGGGGCGGAGCCCTGCTGCTTGACCTTCACCGTGTAGGTGACCTTGTCACCCGGGGCCACCGTTTGCCCGGAGGCCGGGTCCGCAGTCTTGGTCACGGTGTAGTTGGTCACCTCGATCCCCGCCGGGTCCGGCGGGATGACCGGCGGCACGCCCGAGTCCGGCGGGGTGTCCGCCGTGGCGGAGGCGGTGTTGACGAACGTGCCCGACACGGACGTGTCCAGCACGGTGCTGAACTCGTGCGACTCACTCGCACCCGGCGCCAGCGAGGCGATCGTGAACGCGCCGGCCTGCGGGAACTTGTCGTCCGCCACCTTGACGTTGGTGAGCGTGCCCTGGCCGGTGTTGGTGACGACGATCCGGTACTTCACCGTGTCGCCGTACTGGAAGACCGGGTAGTCGGCCGCCTCGTTGGCGTCGTGCCACTGCCCGTCCTTGCCCTGCGCGAACTTCTTCAGCGACGCCGAGTAGTAGTTCGCCACCGTGATCGGCGCCGAGGTGCGCATCACCAGTTCGGTGTGCCCGTCCCGGCCCTGGGCCCGGTTGACGAGCGTGTCGCCGCCCACGGCTCCGTCCGTCGCCACGGCGACCTTGAACTGCTGGCGCGCGCCCGGTGCCAGCGAGGGCCCGATCACACGTACGGCGGTCGCGTTGGGCGTGAACGTCGTCGTCCACCCCACGCTGTTGCCCGTGACGTCACCGGCCTTGCCGTTCATCGGATCGGCCGGGTCGTCGGACAGCGTCCCGGGAGCTGCGGTGGTGTAGTACACCGTCGCGCCCGCCACCGGCGTCACTGATGCCAGCGTGTACGAGCCGGAGTACGACGTCCCACGCCCGTCACCCTTGTACGGCAGCACGTCGATCGTGTCCGTGAACGCCTGCGCCACCGGGTCGTACGAGCGCAGCGTCACCGTCCACGAACCCGAGCCCTTCCCGTCACCCTTCACGTTCGGGATGTAGGAGGCGTCCGCCGTCTTGGCGATCGTGGTGTACCCGTTCGTCGCGACGGTCACCTGCGCGGTCGCCGGCGCGGTGGTGATCCCGCCGTAGGAGGCCGTCGCGGAGTTGGTGAGCGCCTGGCCCGGTGTCGCCGAAGTGTCGGCCACCGCCTGGTAGGTCAGCGCGTGGTCCACGTTGGTGGTGACGCCGTCGAGGGTCCAGGTCAGGACCTGCCGGCCCGGTCCGTCGGTGGTCACCGCGGGTTCGGGGGAGGCGGAGCCCGGAACGTACGTCACGCCCGCGGGCAGGGTGTCGACGATCTTGAAGCCGTCCACCGTGGCGGGGATCGCGCCGGCCCCGTTCGCCGAGTAGTTCAGCGTGTAGGTCGCCGGGACACCCGGCGTGACGACCGCACGGTCGACCGACTTGCCGATCGCCGGCGACGCCGTCGTCACGCGGACCACGTCCCGGAAGCCGGTGGTGCACGGATAGCGGAGGCCGGGGGTGTTCAGGATGCAACCCGCCTTGTTCCACCAGTTGTTGAGCGGGTCGTCCATGATCCCGGAGAAGAAGCTCCACACGTCCGTACCGGCCGGAACGTCCGGCTTGATCGTCTGGAACACGTTCTGGTTGATGTTGGTGGCGCCGACCGCCTTCATCTGGCCCTGGGTCGCCGTGACCCGGACCGCCTTCACCTGTGTCTGGTCGGCGGGTGGCGTCGTGCTCCACCCTCCCGTCACGCCGCAGTTGAAACCGTTCGGGTCGTACGCGGCGCTGGTCGGGTCCAGGTGGGCGTCGTTCCCGGTGTAGTACTCGACCACGGCGCCGTTGACTCCTCCGGCGGGGTTGGTCCACCGGAACCCGTTGAAGGTGACGTACTTGGTGTCCAGGGCCGAGCACAGCCCGACGAGGCGGTCGTCGGGCCGGTCGGTGTGCAGTTGCATGGCGGTGTCCATGTACTGCCCGACGGTCGTGCCCGCCGACACCCGGTAGGTGTCGTCCCAGGTGGTGCCGCCGCTGCCGGTGTAACCCCGGCCCCAGCCGGAGGAGTACGTGCCGGGAGTCGTCCACGACTTCGATTCGGTGTTGTTGGCCGGGTTGTCCTGCGCGGTCTGCCCGGTGGTCGAGGTATAGGTGGGGGCGCTCGCCTTCAGTTCGGCGGAGCCCTCGGCCGTGGTGAGCACGCGTACCCAGATCGATCCGGAGGCCAGGGCCACCTGGTCGGACGGCAGCCGGCCGCCGGCCGAGTCGAGGGTCGGCGGGTTGGCCGGGTTGTAGTCGATCCCGGAGATCGTGAGCTGGAAGGTGTTCGGGCCGGTCTGCGTGATCTGGCAGCTGTCCACGAACGGCGCCGTCCGGTCGGCCGGGTGGCCGCCGCCCGACCACGGGTGGCCGTTGGCCGGCGCGGGGATCGAGTACGGCGTGCAGCCCTGGGGGGCGAGTTGGACCGCGCTTCCCTGCTGCGAGGCGATCGTCAGGTCGTAGGTGATCGTCTGTGGCCCGGGGTCACTGCCCCTCCCCTTGCTCAGCGTCCACTCGTAGTCGAGTTCGAAGTACCCGGCTCCCTGGCTGAAGTTCGCCGCACCGACGCCCCAGCGCATGTCCATGGCGAAGGGGTTGGCGATGTCCAGCGGCGGCAGGGCGGCGCTGTGGCCGTCGATGGCCCCCACCGCGGTCAGCTGGCTGCCGGTCGGGCCGTCGGCCACCACGGGTGCCTGCAACGCCACCGCCGTGCCCTGCTGCTGGGTACCGAGGTTGCAGGTGAGGGTCTTCTTGTCGGCCGACAGGGCCGAGGCGGGGGTGACCCCCTTCGTCAGGCACAGGCCCGGCAGCGAGTCGAACACCCCGTTGGTCAGCGCCACGCTGACGGTGACGTTGTCCACCGGCCCGTTCGCCGGGGCCTGGGCGTCGTCGTTGACGTTCACCCGCCACTCGGCGGTGACCACGTCACCGGAGGCCACCTTGGTCGGCGTGTTCGGCGCCCACCTGCCTTCGATCTGGTAGACCGTCGCCGCCCATGCCTGCGCCGCCAGGCTCAGCATCGTCAGTAACAGCGCCAGCACCAGCGACAGCGACATCCCCCTGCGCGCCCCGGGCCCGGATATCAGCGACAACCGTGGCCCTCCTCCCCCGGGCGCGGCCGAGACGGCCCGCGGCCGCCCTCTCAACCAGTCCATGCAGACCCACCTTTCGAGGACAGTCCGTACAAACGGCCGATACGACCCGACCAGCACAAAAAGGCCAATAAATCGGACGTCAGTGGCAGATTTCACACTGATTCGTGACACTTGGTCAAGCAATTGCGAATCTTTTGCAGGATGTGTCGGCGCGGTGCAGGCTGGTCCGGGGTGTGGAAACGGGCATGGCGTCGTGACCCGCCCCGAGCGGGCCACGACGCCGTTCCCCCGGTCGCTCCAGGGGGATCCCCACTGCCGGGGTGAGGCCTACGGGTACGGCACGCCGCCGCCGTGGGGCCTGTCTTTCGCGCTCCCACCGCCCGCACCGCAGAGGGGAGTTGAAGGCGGGCCGGGGGCGCGGCGCGGTCAGTACCGCAGGGCGGTGAGGGCGTGGGCGCGGGTGCGGGCGAGGCCTCCTGGTCGCCCGGCGGATCCGGCGCGGGGCCCCACGGCGCTGCGCCCGCCTGGCCGAGGCCCGCCGCCGGGCGGGCCCGGTCGGCTACTTCGGGTGGGCCGCCGGGGCTTCCTCGACGGTCGTCTCCCCGACGACGGGGGCCGCCTGGCCCTTCGCCGCCGCCCCGGCGACGGGGGTCGCGTGGCGGGCGAGCAGGGCGCGCAGCGCGCCGGGGGCGGGGGTGGCGCGCTTGGGCAACAGCATCACGCAGGTGCCGCTGCGGTTCAGCGCGACGAACAGGTGCTCGGTCTCCAGGAAGCGCGGCAGGGACGACCAGGTCAGGGCGCGGACGCCGCGCGCGTCGGTGACGCTCACCCCGGCGGCGTCCACCACCGCGCGGTAGTCGCCGCCGCGCCGGGCCGCCCGCCCCTGCGCCGACCGCAGCTGGAGCCGCGGCGCGAGCAGCGCGAGCGCCACCAGCGCGGCCAGCAGCACCGCGTCCCCCGCACCCGCCTCGCCGTCCGCGGCCTTCGCCGCGCCGCCGAGCACGGCCATCGCCGCCGGCACCCACATCGCGATCCGCGCCAGCCGGCCCGCCAGGGTGTGCCGGGCCTGGGCGGCGAACGCCTCCTGGAAGTCCTCCCCCGTCAGCGCGTACGCCAGCTCGACCCGGTCCTGCTCCACCGCTGCTCCCCTTGATCCACTGCTTCGGTGCGCGGATGTTAGCAAAGGGTTCGCAAAGCGGCGTCAGCGCCCGGGGGCGCCCCGGTCATTCGCGCGGCCAGCGGCTCTCCACGATCCCGCACGCGTGCGCCGCCGTGTCGGCGAAGCGGTACCCGTGCTCCACCAGCCACGGCCCGAACACGCTGCTGCCCGCCCCGGCGAACCCGGGGTTGGTGAACAGCCGCAGCTCCTCGGCCAGCCCCTCGCGCAGCAGCGCCGAGACCAGTCCCGCGCCGCCGAAGCACAGCAGCGTCCCGCCCGCCCGCTCCTTCGCCGCCGCCACGGTGTCGGCCAGTTCGCCGTTGAGCACCTCCGTGCGCGGCCACTGCCGCTGCGGGCGGCCCGAGCGGGACACCACGAACTTCGGCAGTGCCCCGATCGCGCGGCTGAACTCCCAGTCCGCGTCGCCGGGGTGGAGGGTGGCCATCCGCTCCCAGTGCCCCAGGTACCCCTCGTCCGTCATCGGCCGGCTCAGCAGGATCCCCGAGGCGCCGGCCAGCAGGCCGTTGAACGAGGCCCGCAGGTCCGCGCTCCACGGCCACTGCGGCCCCCAGTTCCACAACTGCCAGTCCGCGCCCGGCACTTCACTGTCCACGTAGCCGTCCGCGGACACCTGCATCGCCACGACCAGTCGCCCCGTGCCACTCATGTCGCACCTCCTGT
>NZ_JAFLNG010000432.1 GCF_017427025.1 Streptomyces sp. FH025 | reverse complement strand
CCGCGCAGAGCAGCGCCAGCACGGCGACGGCGGTCAGCACGTCGGAGGCCGAGGACACCAGGCCCGCCAGCAGCAGCGGCCCGCACAGCCCGCCCAGCCGGTTGAAGAACGACACCGTCCCGGTCGTCCGCCCGCGCCGGGCGGGATCCGCCAGGTCGGCCGCGATCGGCAGGAAGATCGCCGCCATCGAGTTCACCGAGAACAGCGCCGCCACCAGCGCCCCCGCGCAGATCCAGGCCACCGCGGCCACCGCGCCGGTGACGGTGAGCGCCAGCAGCAGCACCGCGGTGAGGGTGGCCATGCCCGCCGCCACGACGGTCGGCCCGAACCTGCGGTAGCCCAGCATCAGCAGCACCCCGCACGGCACCATCACGACCGCCGCCACCGTGAGCATCAGGTTGGCGGTGTGGACGGAGACCCCGCCGAGCCGGGCCAGGCTCGGCACCCAGGTGGTGAGGCCGAAGGTGAGCAGGCCGATCAGGGTGGCGAAGACGTACTGCGGGCCCCTGGTGAACCCCCGCGCGGGCACCAGGTTCCGCACCGGGGCCACCGTCTCCGCCCGCGCCTCGGCGGGGGCCGCCGAGGCCGTGAAGTGCGGGACGAACGGCGTGAGCAGGGCCAGCACGGCCCCGGTCGGGGCGCCGATCAGCCAGAGCACCCGCCAGCCGTACCGCGGTTCCAGCCAGAGCGCGGAGCCCGCCGCGACCAGGTAGCCGATCGCGGTCGCCGCCACCGAGAGCGCCGTCACCACCGAGCCGCGGGTGCGTCCGCCGACCGTCTCGATCAGCAGGGTGATCAGCAGCGGGGCGAGGCCGCCGACCGCCAAGCCCATCAGGCCGCACATCACCAGGTTGCCGTGGAAGGTCGGCATCGAACCGCACATGCTGGTGGCGGTGAAGCCGAGCGTGGCGATCAGGTACGAGCCCCGCCGGCCGATCCGGTCGGTGAGCACCCCGAACAGCACCGCGCCCAGGGCCGTTCCGGTCAGCCCGCTGACCGCCAGCAGCGAGGCCGTGCTGGGCGTCAGGCCGTACTCGGTGCGCATGCCCGGGAGGACGAAGCCCAGGGTGGAGGTCTTGCTGATGTCGATGGTGAGCGCGGCCGTGCCGATCACCGCGATCACCGTCCGCCCGCCCCGGCCGGCCCGGGACGCGGCGGCGGCGGGGGCCGCTTCGGGCCGTCCGCGCAACGCCGCGCCGAGCACCACCAGGAGCAGGCCGCCGAGCGCGACGAACATCTCCGGCATCTCGGACAGCTCCATGCCGTGCAACGGGTTGCTGGCGGTGGAGGGTTTGGCCGGCATGTGCTCCATCGGCATCGACGGATCCATGACGAACGAGTGCCGGAAGGCCACGGCGGCCGAGACCAGCGTGACGAGGGTTCCGGCGGCCATGAGCAGCGACGCGCCGGAGGTGCGGTGGGGAGATCTCGATTGCAAGGCGGAACCTTTCCTTCGAGGTGGCGGACCGGGCCGCGGCCCCGACTCCGCCGGAGGGTTTGACGTTTCGGGGCCGCTCTCCGTGGCACGCCAAGCTACGTGGCGTGCCCGAACGGTCGCTTCTCGCATCGTGCTGACCAGGGAGCTTTCGGCCTCGAACGGCCTTGGGGGCACGTGGTTTTGGGAGACTGTTCGCATGAGTCGCCGCCGCTCGGACCCCAAGACCCGCCAGACTCTACTGGTGGACATCGCCGCCCGACTACTCTCCGAGGAAGGTCCGCAGGCGCTCTCCGCGCGGCGCATCGCCTCGGAGGTCGGCACGTCGACGATGGCCCTCTACACCCACTTCAACGGAATGCGCGGCCTGGCCCGCGCCATGGTGCACGAGGGCTTCGCCCGGCTGGAGGGGCACTTCGCGAGGGTCGGCCGCAGTGACGATCCGGTCGCCGACCTGTGCCTGTACGGCCGCGCCTACCGGTACAACGCCCTCGCCAACCCCCATCTGTACGCGGTGATGTTCGGCTCCTCCTCGCTGGCCGGCTTCTCGCTCGGGGAGGACGACCGCCAGCACGGCCGCTACACGCTGGTCGGCGTGGTGGAGTGCGCCACCCGCTGCATCGAGTCGGGCCGGTTCCGGTCCGCCGACCCGGACCTGGTGGCCCATCAGATGTGGTGCGCGGTGCACGGACTGGTGGTGCTGGAGCTCGGCGGCTACCTGATCGAGCCCTTCGACGCCGAGCGCTGTCTGGAGGCGCAGCTGATCGGCCTGATGGTCGGCGTCGGCGACACGCTGGAGGCCGCCACCAGGTCGGTGGCGGCCTCGGGGCGGCGGCTCCTGGAGGAGGTCGCGGAAGCGTAGCGCCGGTCCGGCGGGCCGAGTCGATCGGCCTGCCGGACCGGCGGGTGGGGCCGGGGGGTCGCTCAGCCGCGACCACCCTCGGCCAGCAGGCCGATCTGACGATCGGTCAGGTGGCCCTGGCCGTGCAGCCAGCGCACCGTGTCGGCCATGGTCTCGGCGACCGGCCTCGGTGCCAGCCCGCAGGTGCTCGCGTCCGGGTCGACCGGAACCGCGCAGGCGCAGGTGTACACGGCCCCGTACTCCGCGGGGATGTGCCGGGGCCAGACCCGCTGCACCAGTCCGGCCAGCGCGCCGACCGGCAGCATGGCGCGGGCCGGCAGGAACACCGCCGGCAGCCGCCGGCCGGTGGCCTCCCGCAGGGTCCTGACGTACTGCCGGGTGCTGAGCTGCCGACCGGGTGCGAAGTGCCGGTCCGGGGCGGACTTCGGCGCGGTCAGCAGCCGGGCGTGCAGCTCCGCCGTGTCCCGGACGTCGCCGACCGGGAAACCCCCGAGGGGCCAGATGGGCATCAGCCCGCGCAGCGTGTTGCGCAGCCGCGCGTTCTGGTCGCCCAGCCCCGGGTCCGAGGGGCCCAGCAGGGCGGGCGGGTAGGTGATGACCACCGGTGCGCCCTCCCGCTGGTGCCGCCGGGCGATCCGCTCGGCGGCGGCCTTGGTCGCCATGTACGTCTCCCGGGGACGGCCGACCGGGGAGTCCTCCCGGAGCGGCCGACCGTCCGACGGGAGCAGCGCGACGATGCTGGAGACGTGGATGATCCGCTCGGCGTCCGCCTTCCGGGCGGCGCGCAGGACCACCGCGGTCCCCCGCGCGTTGGTCCGGCGCATGGCGGCGTGCCGACGGCTGTCGAAGGAGTACACCGAGGCCGCGTGGAGCACGGCGTCGGCGCCGCGGACCGCGCGGGCCACGGAGCCCTCGTCGGTGACGTCCCCGACCACCAGGTCGACGGCTCCCGGGTCCACCGCCAGCAGCCCGAGGGCCCGTTCGGCGGCGGAAGGGTCCCGGACCAGCAACCGGACGGCATGCCCCTGCCGCACCATCGCCGCCACCGAGTGGATGCCGACGAACCCGGTTCCGCCCGTCACGCTGACCAACATCAGTCCGTCTCCTCGCTCAGCCGGTCTCTTCGGTGCCCTGGTGTGCGACCCGGTGGTAGCGGCCGTCGTAGAACAGCAGCGCCTGACGGCCGCCGGTGCGGCCGGTGGCGAGCACCTCGCCGAGGAAGATGGAGTGGTCTCCGCCGTCGTACTGCTCGGTGAGCTTGCACTCCAGCCAGGCCAGCGAGTCCGAGAGCAGCGGGGCCCCGGTGAACGGGCCGGGCCGCCAGTCGACCCCGCCGAACTGGGCGGCCCCGTGCGGCCTGCTCCGGTCGGCGAAGTACCGCGCCAGGTGCTCCTGTTCGCCGCCGAGCACGGACACCGCGAAGGATCGGGTCGCGGTGATCGCCTCGTGCATGACGGCGCTGCGGGCCACGCAGCACAGGACCAGCGGGGGTTCCAGCGACACCGAGCTGAACGCGTTGGCGGTCATCCCGTGGACGCGCTCGCCGCCCGTGGTGAGCACCGTGATCCCGGTCGCGAACCGCGCCATGGTCTCCCGCAGGGAGCCCCGCGTGGTGTCCCGCGAGGCTTCCCTCGCGGTGTCCCGAGCGGTGTCCCGCGCGGTGTCGCTCGCGACGCCGAGGTGGTTGGTCACGACGCCGCCCTCCCCGCTCCCACCGGCCGCAGCACCGCCGGGCCGCGGGCGGCCATCGCGGGGTCGGTGTAGGGCGCCAGGGCCCGGCGGAGCTCCTCGGGGACCCTCGCCGGCACGGTCGCCGTGTTCGGGCCGCGCATGCAGGCGATCCGCTGGCTGCCCCGGGCGACCAGCCGCTCCTGGTCGCCGTCGAGCTTCAGGTACTCGAAGCCGAACTTGACCTGGGTCTGGGTCAGTTCCTCCAGCCGCATCCGGATGGACAGCTCGTCGAAGGCGGTGATCTCGGCGAAGAACTCGCACTCCACCTTGAGCGTGAAGAGCTTCAGGTCGTCCTGGAGCTCGGCGAGCACGCCCGGGGCCTTCTCCTTGAGGAACATCTCCCGGCAGCGCCCCTGCCAGCGGAGGTAGTTCACGTAGTAGACGTTGCCGACGAGGTTGGTCTCCTCGAAACCGACCGTGTGGCGAATCTCGTAGTAGTCCGACATCAGCCCTCCTTGCCCGCGAGTACGGCGAAGACCACCGGCTCGGTGCGGTCGTTGACGGTGGTGACCCAGGTCGCGATGCGCGCGTCGCCGGCCGACAGGACGGTCCAGCCGTCCGGGTGGACGCGGTCGACGGTCAGCGCCTGGGAGGTGGCGCCCGCCTTGCGCAGGCACTCCAGCGCGCTCCACACCCGGGTGCCGGCGAGCGCCGGGCCCTCGCCGCTCTCGGCGACCAGGAGGTCCCGGACGGCGAGTTGGGCGGCGCCCAGCAGGTCGTCCCAGTCCTGGGCGCTCCGCTCCCGGACGGACTCGACGTCGCAGGCGAGCCGCCCGCGGCCGACCGTCGCCAGGGTCATCCCGGCGCCGTGGGAGGCCGAGACGGTCCGCCCTTCGAGGCCCGGCTCCGGCGCCAGCTCGGGCTTGCCGTCCGGCCGGTGGAGCAGGGTGACGGCCCGGCCGAGGGCCCGGCCGACGGCGGTCTCGGTGCGGTCCCGGCGCTGCCGGTCCGCCGTGTCGTCGGTCTCGGGTTCGACGACCACCGCGCGGCTGCCGCCGAGGACCCGCTCGAGGCCGCGCTCCAGGTACGAGCCGAGCATGGCGGGCGCCCACGGCCCGGCGCCGTCGCGCCGCTGGACGGCGACCAGGGTCAGCCCCTCCCAGCGCTCGACGACCGTTCCGGAGGGCGTGCGCACGTCGAGGTCGTAGACGTAGGTGTTGCCGTCCTGCGAGCGCTCGCGGGCGTCGAGGACGACGTACTCGGAGTCCTGGTCCGCCCGGTCGGCCAGCCAGAGCCGTTCGACGCCCTGCGGCAGCAGGGTGGCGTCCGGGACGCAGCACTGGATGGCGTGCATCATCGCGTCCCGGGTGCCCGGGTCGGCCAGCAGCTGGTCCTGCGGCAGGAAGGCCGCGAACCAGGGCGCCGGGGAGGTGGTGGAGATCTCCGCCAGCGCGTGCCGGGCGCTCGCCCGCCGGTACTGGAGCAGGCGCTGGAAGCGCTTGCCCTGGAACAGCATGCTCCCGTACAGCTCGGCCATCGGGTCCACCGGTACGGGCGGCAGGCCGAGGTCGATCGGCGCCGCGCTGTCCGGCACCTCGGGCTTGGGGTAGCGCAGCGTGGCCCGGAAGTGGTCGGCCGCGAAGCCGGTGTCCTCGGTGCGCAGCACCACGTCGACCAGCCCGGGGCCGCGGACCAGCGCCGCGATCCGGATGGTGGTCGAGCCGCCCGGGCGGACCACCACGGGCCGGTTGAACTCGACGTCCTCCAGCCGCGGTGCGCCCCGGTGGCCGCTGACCGCCGTGGCGACCTGGGCCATCGCCTCCATGCCCAGGACGGCGGGGAAGAGCAGCCCCTCGGCGAGCTGGTGGTCGGTCAGGTAGGGGTCGCTGCCCTCGGTCAGCTCCGCCTCGGTGATCAGCTCGATGTCCGGGTAGTGCGCGACCACCCGCTCGACGAACCGGGTCAGCGGCAGCTCGCGCTGGACGGTGGTGAGGGTGGGCAGGCCGCCGGAGCGGCCGCTCACGACCAGGACCGGGCCGGCCGTCGGGTCCGCGAGCACCTCGCGGAGCACCTGGATGCCGTGCTCGGTGGAGATCGGCGTGATGCCCTCGCGGATCAGCGCCTCGACGACGCCGAGCCGCTCGCCCATGCCGGCGCCCGACCAGACCGACCACTCCAGGGCGAGCGCCCGGGCCTGCGGGTGCTCCTGCTGGAACCGCAGGGTCCGTTCGGTCATCCAGTCGTTGGCGGTCGCGTAGTGCGCCTCGCCGCGCAGGCCGGCGCGCCCGATGATGGAGCCGAAGGTGATCAGCAGCTTGAGGCGTTCCGGTTCGACGGCGGCCAGGACGGCCTCCAGTCCGTCGATCTTGGGCGCCAGGGTCCGCTCGAAGTCCTCGGCGGTCAGCGCGCCGAGGGCGGCCGGCTCGTTGCGGCCGGCGCCGTGCAGCACGGCGGTGACGGGGCCGAGCGCGCTCTCCAGCCGGTCGACGGCGGCGGCGACCTGCTCGCCGTCGGTCACGTCGGCCCGCTCGTAGCGGTAGCGCAGGCCGGCGGCGTCCATCCGGGCGAGGTTGGCGGCGAGTTCGGCGTCGGCGGCGGGGTCGGCCCGGCCGATCAGGGCCAGGCTCGCGCCGGAGTCCTGGGCGATGGCCAGAGCGCATTCGGCGGTGATGCCCTTGCCGCCGCCGGTGACCAGCAGCACGTCGCGCGGATCCAGCGGGGAGGTGCCGGCGGTCTCCGGGGCCGGCGGCAGC
>NZ_JAFLNG010000431.1 GCF_017427025.1 Streptomyces sp. FH025 | reverse complement strand
GTAGCCCTGCACGGGGCAGGCGTGTCCGACAAGTACGGAACGTCCCCCTGGTCTTCCGGCGAGTCGTCCCGACCGCCGTCCGCGCCCGGTCCGCCGGAGCCGACGGAGCGTCACACCTCCAACGGGCGGGCGATGTTCGGGTGGTTCTGCCGGGGCCCGATTGGCTTTCTCGGGGCCGGTCGGGGCAGGATTCGTTCCCAGGCAGGCGGGCGGGCCCCTCGTAGGGCGCCGGCGCGCGGCAACGGGTACGACCCGGCCCGCGACCACGCATTGCCTGCATGAGCACAGTGTGCGGACCTGCGGCCCATCCGGGTGCCCCCCGGTGGGAGCACCGATGGGCCCCCGCACACCGCAAGCGAACAGACCACAGGAGTACACATGAACCGCAGTGAGCTGGTGGCCGCGCTGTCCGAGCGCGCCGAGGTGACCCGCAAGGACGCCGACGCCGTTCTGGCCGCCTTCGCCGAGATCGTCGGCGAGGTCGTCGCCAAGGGCGACGAGAAGGTCACCATCCCCGGTTTCCTGACCTTCGAGCGCACCCACCGCGCTGCCCGCACCGCCCGCAACCCGCAGACCGGCGAGCCGATCCAGATCGCGGCCGGCTACAGCGCCAAGGTGAGCGCCGGCTCCAAGCTGAAGGAAGCCGCCAAGGGCGCTGCCTGAGCCACCCCTTGAACGCCCGAGAGGCCGGGCTCCCCGCGGGGAGCCCGGCCTCTCGCCGTGCGTGCTCGGCCGTCAGGCGTCGACCAGCTGCTCGCTGGGCAGCTCGACGTGGGCGCCCAGGTCGCGCAGCTTGTCCATGAAGTTCTCGTAGCCGCGGTTGATCAGGTCGATGCCGTGCACGGTCGAGGTGCCCTCGGCCGCCAGCGCCGCGATCAGGTACGAGAAGCCGCCGCGCAGGTCCGGGATGACCAGCTCGGCGCCGATCAGCTTGGACGGGCCGGAGACGACCGCGGAGTGCAGGAAGTTGCGCGCGCCGAAGCGGCACGGCGTGGCGCCCAGGCACTCGCGGTACAGCTGGATGTGCGCGCCCATCTGGTTCAGCGCGCCGGTGAAGCCCAGGCGCGACTCGTACACCGTCTCGTGCACGATGGACAGCCCGGTGGCCTGGGTCAGCGCGACCACCAGCGGCTGCTGCCAGTCGGTCTGGAAGCCCGGGTGCACGTCGGTCTCCAGGGCGATCGCCTTGAGCTCGCCGCCCGGGTGCCAGAAGCGGATGCCCTCGTCGTCCACCTCGAAGGCGCCGCCGACCTTCCGGAAGGTGTTGAGGAAGGTCATCATCTCCAGCTGGCGGGCGCCGCGGACGTAGATGTCACCCTTGGTGGCGAGCGCCGCGCAGGCCCAGGAGGCGGACTCCAGCCGGTCCGGCAGGGCGCGGTGGGTGTAGCCGCCGAGCTCGTCCACGCCGGTGATCAGGATGGTCCGGTCCGTGCCCAGCGTGATGATCGCGCCCATCTTCTGCAGCACGCAGATCAGGTCGACGATCTCCGGCTCGATGGCCGCGTTGCGCAGCTCGGTGACGCCCTCGGCGAGGACGGCGGTGAGCAGCACCTGCTCGGTCGCGCCGACCGAGGGGTAGGGCAGCTCGATCTTGGTGCCGCGCAGCCGCTGCGGGGCGACCAGGTAGGTGCCCTGCGGGTGCTTCTCGATCGTGGCGCCGAACTGGCGCAGCACCTCGAAGTGGAAGTCGACGGGGCGGCCGCCGATGTCGCAGCCGCCGAGGCCCGGGATGAAGGCGTGGCCGAGGCGGTGCAGCAGCGGGCCGCAGAACAGGATCGGGATCCGCGAGGAGCCGGCGTGCGCGTCGATGTCGGCGACGTTGGCGCTCTCGACGTGCGAGGGGTCGAGGATCAGCTCGCCGTCCTCGTCGCCGGTGCGCACGGTCACGCCGTGCAGTTGCAGCAGGCCGCGGACCACCTTGACGTCGCGGATGTCCGGGACGTTGCGCAGTCTGCTGGGACCCTGGCCGAGGAGGGCGGCGACCATGGCCTTGGGGACCAGGTTCTTCGCACCGCGGACGCGGATCTCGCCTTCGAGCGGGTTTCCGCCGTGGACCAGCAGGACGTCGTCGGTCATCGTTCTCGCAATCCGGGGTGCCAGAGGAGTCGGGAAAAGGGGGCTCCGGGGGAGGAGCCGCTGGTGGACCGGTCGTACGGGCGCGTTCCGGGCCCCCGGTGAAACCGAGTCGGCACCGTGCAAGGGCGTCCACCAGACGTAGATGGTAGTAGGCGTGCCGCCGGTTCCCGTGAGCCTCTCCCGTGATGGTGCTCTCTCCGGGGCCTCGCCCGCCCGCCGACTGGGCCGTACGGGTGTTCGTCCGGCGTGGCGGGGTTTCGAGCGTTGCGGTGTCCGACGGGTGCCGTTCTGCGGGATCATGTGGGCATGACGGCGGCCCATTCGCACGCAGGCCGGTCCCACACCGGCCGTCTGCTCGTCGCGACGCCCATGCTCACCGACCCGAACTTCGCGCGGGCGGTGGTGCTGCTCCTCGACCACGACGCCGAGGGGGCGCTCGGCGTGGTCCTCAACCGGCCGACGCCGGTCGAGGTGGGCAGAGTGCTGGACGGCTGGAACAGACTCGTCGGGCAGCCCGCGGTGGTGTTCCAGGGCGGGCCGGTGGCGCTGGACTCGGCGCTGGGCCTCGCGGTCGCACCCGGGGAGCCGGGCAGCGGCGAGCCGCTCGGCTGGCGGCGGGTGCACGGCGCGATCGGCCTGGTGGACCTTGAGGCGCCGCCCGAGGTGCTGGCCGGCGAGCTGGGGAGCCTGCGGATCTTCGCGGGGTACGCCGGCTGGTCGCCGGGCCAGCTGGAGGCGGAGCTGGAGAGCGGCGCCTGGTACCTGGTGGAGTGCGAACCGGGGGACGTCTCCAGCCCCGAGCCGGAGCGGCTGTGGCGCTCGGTGCTGCGCCGCCAGCGCGGCCCGCTGGCCCTGCTGGCGACCTACCCGGACGACCCGACGATGAACTGAGCGACCGCCCCGGTGCCGGGTCCGCGGCGCGACACTGGCCCGGTTTCCGGGGGCGCCCATAGACTTGGCACCTATGAGCACTCTTGAGCCCGAGCGCGGCCTCGGCACCGGCACCCTGGTCGAGCCCGTCCCGCAGGTGTCCCACGGGGACGGCGACCACGAGCGCTTCGCGCACTACGTCCAGAAGGACAAGATCATGGAGAGCGCGCTCTCCGGGTCCCCCGTGGTCGCGCTCTGCGGCAAGGTGTGGGTGCCCGGGCGCGACCCGAAGAAGTACCCGGTCTGCCCGATGTGCAAGGAGATCTACGACGGCATCGGCAAGCCGCAGGGCGGAGACGGCGACGACAAGTAGTCCGGCGCCCTCTGCAACGCCGTTTTGCATAGCACCGCGTTTGGCGCGGTGGTCTATGCCAGTCGTTCCGGGCGTGGGCAGGATGTCGGAATGGACCTCATTCCCGCACCTTCGAGTGCCGTCCACCGCCCGGACGAGGACTTCGCGCTCGACGCCACCACCACGCTGACCGCGCCGCCCGGGCTGGCCGACGCCGAGCGCTGGCTGCGCGGCACGCTGTCCGCCGCGACCGGGCTGCCGCTGGGCCCGGGCCGGCCGGGCACCGGCATCGAACTGGTCCAGGACGACACGCTCGCGGCCGAGGCGTACCGGATCACGGTGCGCCCCGGCCACGCCGTGCTCGCCGCGGGCGGCCCGGCCGGTGCGCTGTGGGCCGCCCAGACCCTGCGGCAGCTGCTCGGGCCGGACGCCCACCGCCGCTCCCCGCTGCGCCGCGAGGGCTGGGTGCTGCCCGGCGCCGACATCGCGGACGCCCCCCGGTTCGGCTGGCGCGGCGTGCTGCTGGACGTCGCCCGGCACTTCCTGCCCAAGTCCGACCTGCTGCGCTTCGTCGACCTGCTGGCCGCGCACAAGCTCAACGTGCTGCACCTGCACCTGACCGACGACCAGGGCTGGCGGGTGGAGATCAAGCGCTACCCGGCACTGACCGGGCGCGGCGCCTGGCGGGAGCGCTCGATGGTCGGCTACCGCTCGGCCCAGCGGCGCGACGACCGCCCGCACGGCGGCTACTACACCCAGGACGACCTGCGCGAGATCGTCGCCTACGCGGCCGCGCGCGGGATCACCGTCGTCCCGGAGATCGACCTGCCCGGCCACACCCAGGCCGCCATCGCCGCCTACCCCGAGCTGGGCAACACCGACGTGGTGGACACCGCCGCGCTCGGCGTCTGGACGGACTGGGGGGTGAGCCACAACGTGCTCAACGCCTCCGAGGGGACGCTGCGCTTCTTCGAGGGGGTGCTGGAGGAGGTCCTGGAGCTGTTCCCGTCCGAGTTCATCCACCTCGGCGGCGACGAGTGCCCCAAGGAGCAGTGGAAGGACAGCGCCGCCGCCCAGGCCCGGATCCGCGAGCTGGGCCTGGCCAACGAGGACGAGCTGCAGAGCCACGTCATCCGGCACTTCGACCGCTGGCTGGCCGAGCGCGGCCGCCGGCTGATCGGCTGGGACGAGATCCTGGAGGGCGGCCTGGCCCCGGGCGCGGCCGTCTCCTCCTGGCGCGGCTTCGGCGGCGGGATCGCCGCCGCGAAGGCCGGGCACGACGTGGTGATGTGCCCCGAGCAGCACGTCTACCTCGACCACCGGCAGGCCGACGGTCCGGACGAGCCGATCCCGGTCGGTTTCGTGCGCACGCTGGAGGACGTCTACCGCTTCGAGCCCGTCCCGGAGCAGCTGGACGAGGTCGCCGCCCGGCGCGTCATCGGCACCCAGGCCAACCTGTGGAGCGAGTTCGCGGACACTGCCCGGGACCTCGACTACCGGGCCTTCCCCCGGCTGGTCGCCTTCGCCGAGGTCGCCTGGTCCGACCTGCCCGCCGCGCCGGCCGAGCGCGACTTCACCGGGTTCGAGCGGCGGCTGACGACCCACCTGAAGGCGCTGGACGCGCTCGGCGTCGAGTACCGCCCGGCCGGCGGACCGCACCCCTGGCAGCGCCGGCCCGGAGTGGTCGGCCGGCCGATCGAGGGCCCGCCGCCGGTGAGGTGATCGCCCGCCCGGGAACTTATGAGTGGTCATCTGACGTCAAGAGAAGATGAACATCTGCCCTGGCCCGACCGGGGTCGGGGCAGATACCGCCCGGTTTCCGTCCCAATCGGGCAGCACCGTTCACCGGTCCCGAAATGATCATCGAGCATTGTGTGCCAGAGTTGCCCAACCCGGCCCGATCGCCCGTACCCTACGGGCCAGGCCGGGCTGCTGACGCGGACAGCGCGGCCGCGGGCGGCAGGCGATCGATGAGCAAGTGGAGCACGGTGGGACCCAGGTGAACCGGACGATCATGCTGCCGGCCTCGCTCGACGAGGCCGTCGACGCGCTGGCCGCCGCCCCGGCCGCGGTACCGGTGGCCGGAGCCACCGACCTCATGGAAGCCGTCAACGCCGGACGGCTGCGCCCCGCCGCGCTGGTCGGCCTCGGCCGGATCACCGAGCTGCGCGGCTGGCGCTACGAGGACGGCGGCACCGCCGTCCTCGGCGCCGGACTCACCCACGCCCGGATGGACCGCCCCGACTTCGCCGCGCTCATCCCCGCGCTCGCCGACGCCGCCCGCACGGCCGGCCCGCCGCAGGTGCGCAACGTCGGCACCCTCGGCGGCAACATCGTCACCGCCGCCCCGGCCGGCGACACCCTCCCGGTGCTCTCCGCGCTGGAGGCCAGCGTCACCCTCGCCCGGGCCGGCGGCACCCGCGAGGTGCCGGTCAGTCACCTGCTCACCGGCCTCGACCCGGTGCGCCCCGGCGAACTGCTCACCTGGGTGCGCGTCCCGCTGCTGCACGCGCCGCAGGTCTTCCTCAAGGCCACCGGCCGCAGCGGCCCGGCCCGCGCCACCGCCTCCGTCGCCCTCGTCCTCGACCCGGCCCGGCGCGCCGTGCGCTGCGCCGTCGGGGCCGTCGCCCCGGTGCCGCTGCGCCCGCTGGAGGCCGAGGCCTGGGTGGCCGGCTGCATCGACTGGGACGGCAGCCGGGAGATCGACCCGGCCGCCACCGCCGCCTTCGGCGAGTACGTGGCCGCCGCCTGCGTCCCCGACAACTACGGCGCCGAGGGCGCCTGGGAGGCCGTGACCGAGGGGCCGACAGCGGCCGCCGTCCGGTTGCGGCGTACCGTATCGGTGCTGGCCCGACGGGCACTGGGAAGGGCGCTGAAGTGACCACAGACCCCATCGAGACCCTCGACGCCGACCCGCTCGGCCTCGCCCCGCAGGTCAGCCGGGAGCTGCGCCCGTGCGCCTCCTACACGCTGCGGGTCAACGGTTTCGAACGGCCCGTCACCGACGCCTGGATCGGCGAGAGCCTGCTCTACGTGCTGCGCGAGCGACTCGGCCTGGCCGGCGCCAAGGACGGCTGCGAGCAGGGCGAGTGCGGCGCCTGCTCGGTGCAGGTGGACGGCCAGCTGGTGGCCGGCTGCCTGGTGCCCGCCGCGCTGGCCGCCGACAGCGAGATCAACACCGTCGAGGGCCTGTCGGCCGGCGGCGGCGCGAGCGACGTCCAGCAGGCGCTGGCCGCCTCCGGCGCCGTCCAGTGCGGCTACTGCACCCCCGGCCTGGCGATGGCCGTGCACGACCTGCTCCAGCGCAACCACCGGCCCACCGAGGTCGAGGCCCGGCAGGCGCTGTGCGGCAACCTCTGCCGCTGCACCGGCTACCGCGGGGTGCTGGCCGCCGTCCAGACCGTCGCGGACGCCCGCACGCAGGAGGCCGAGGAG
>NZ_JAFLNG010000430.1 GCF_017427025.1 Streptomyces sp. FH025 | reverse complement strand
GCGCGAACACCCCGCGAGCGCCGCGGCCGGACACTGGGGGCCCGCAGCCCGGCAGGGGAGAGAGCGCATGGACGACCGCACCCACCACCCCGCCCAGGCCCCCGGGGCGGGCGCCCGGGCCGGCGTCCTGGGCGCGGCCCTCGCCGGCGTGCTCGCCTTCGCCCTCGCCTCGGGCTCGTGGCAGTGGTTCTCCACCTACATCGGCGCCACCCTCCTCGCGATCCTCCTCTCCTCCACCCGCCCCCCGACCCGCGCGGCCGGCACGGCGGCCGGCCACGCGCGGGGCCTGGCCGCCTACGCGCTGGTCGTCGGACTGTGCGTGGCCCTCGCCCTCGCCCCCGCCATGCAGCGCTGGTCCTGGCTGTTCCCCATGCCGGGCACCCGCCGCGCCTGCACCCACCTGGGCGACTACGCGCGGCTCCGGGCCCAGGCCGGCCTCGCGGACCTGGCCGGCCACGACGGCGCCGCGCTCGCCGCCGCGCAGGACGACCAGGCCCGCCGCGCCGTCGCCGAGTGCCTGTCCGCCACCACCACGCTCTGGCTGCCCGTGTACGCGCTCGGCGCGGCCCTGCTGACCGCCCTCGCCGTCCACCTGTTGGACCGGAGACCGTGACCGGAACCTCGGTGGCGCCCTTGGGCGCTCGCGCGAACACCGCTGTGCCATGGTGACGGCATGTCAGAATCGGTAGTGTCGCTGACTCCTGGGGAGAACCGCGGACGATCTCCGCATCCGTGTCACCGACGCCGACCGGGGCGCGGCGGCACGGGTCGGGCGTCGGGTCGGCTACAGGCGCCCCTGCTGTCGGGAGCGCGCGGACAGGGAAGGTGTGTGCGATGAGCGGCGAGCGACGGTCGTCCGACCGGATTCTGATCGTGGGGGCCGGTGTGGTGGGAGCTTCGATCGCCTACCACCTCACCCGGCTGGGACACGACAACGTGGTGGTGCTCGACGCCCGGGACCGTACGCAGTTCCCCGGATCGACCGGTCTGGCTCCGGGATTCATCGGCCGGCTCAGCGCCAGCCCGGAGCTCACCGCGCTCGCCCGGGACAGCGTCGCCACGTACCGCGCCCTTTCCCGTGATGGAACCGACGAGGTCTTCTGGCAGGTCGGCTGTTTGGAGGTCGCCACCACCGAGGCCCGGTTGGAGCAGGCTCACCGCGATGTCGAGCACGGCAGACGCCTCGGAGTCGAGGCGCGGGTGCTCGGCCCCGCCGAGGCCGTCGCGCTGGCTCCTGCCCTCGTCGACGCGGACCGGGTGCGAGGTGCCCTGTTCGTCCCCGGCGACGGTGCCGCCGATCCCGTCCTGCTCACCCAGCGGCTGGGGGCCGCCGCCGAGCGGGCCGGGGCCCGCTTCCTGTTCGGGACCCCTGTCACGGCGCTGGAGAGGGAGGGCGACCGGGTCACGGGTGTGCGCGCCGGTGGGGAGGCCGAACTGCTGCGGGCCGACCGGGTCGTGCTGGCCACGGGCATCTGGGGGCCTGTGCTCGCCGGGCGGGCCGGCATCCGGCTGCCCATGGTGGCGGTGCAGCACCCCTATCTGTACACGGGTGAACTGCCCGGTCTCGATGACACGTTCATCGATGCGCCGATCGTTCGTTACCCCGACCACTGCGTCTACACCCGCCGTCACGGCCGCCGCTTCGGACTGGGGAGTTACGCGCACTCACCGCTGCCTCTGCGGCCCTCCGTTGATCTCGTGTCCGCCGAACGCCCTTTCCGTGAAGCGGACTTCGGTGCCGCCCTGTCCGACGCCGCCTCCCTGGTGCCGGTCTTCCGTACGGCGCCGCGCGGACGCCGGCTCAACGGGGTGTTCGCGCTGACGCCCGACGAGCTTCCGCTCGTTGGACCCGCCCCCGGCGTGGACGGCCTGTGGTTCGCGGAGGCGTCCTGGGTCACCCATGCGGGGGGCGTCGGCCGTCAGCTCGCGAACATGCTGCTGGAGACGGGCGAACTCCTCGTCGACCCCGCGTGGTTGGCCCCCGGGCGCTTCGCCTCGCGGAGCGACCGGTGGATCCACGAGACCGCCCTCGCTCACTACCAGGGCATCTACGAAACGCACTGAACACCATGCGTGCCGGCCGCACCGAGCCGCGGGCCGCCGCCGGACGCCGTTCGGCGCCCGGCGGCGGCCCGCGCATCACCCGGCGGCGGCCCCGCGCGTCATCCGCCGCTCACCGGCGGATCGTCAGGGCGCCAGGCGGTAGGCGCGCAGCACGGTCTGCTCGACGGTGGAGCCGTCGGCGGCGCGGGCGGCGGCCTTGAGCGAGACGAAGCCGCCGGCGCCCGGCGGCGGGTCGACGGTGACGCGGTAGCCGCCGTCGGCCGGGGCGGCCGGGGCGTCCTGCCAGGTGGCGCCGTCGTCGAAGGAGACCCGCACGTTCAGGCTCGCGGTGGCCGAGGCCGGGGCGCCGCTCTGCCGTTCGACGGTGGTGAGCAGGGTGTGCCGGTGGCGCGGCACCTGGTTGTCCGGGTCGACGGGGGCGGTGAAGCGGACGGCGTCGACCGGCAGCGCCGTGCTGCCGGCCCCGGGGGCGGCGGCCGAGCGGAAGGTCCAGACCGCCTCGACGGTGCCGGACAGCGCCGCCCAGGGCTCGGCCCGTACGGCCTTGGCGCTCAGCCGGTAGGCGGCGTCGGCGGCCGGCACGGCGAAGCGGGCCTGCTCCCGGTCGCTGCCGCCCACGCGCTGCCCGTCGCGTTCCAGTTCGAGGTGGACGGTGTCCTCCAGCCGCAGCGGCCACGGGGAGCCGAAGTGGCCGGGGGAGGCGTCGCTGAACAGCTGCGGGGCCAGGGTGAGGTAGCCGTCGCCGGTGCGGGCCATGGTGGCCGCGCCTTCCTGGTCCGGGGCCAGGCCGGGGCCGATGACGGCGGCGTTCCAGCGTTCCGCGCAGGTCGCGCCGGCGGCGCAGCGCACCGTGCCGCTCTGGCTGACGGCGACGGGGTGGACCATCTCGTCGCCGGGGCCGACGTCCTGACTGAAGAACGAGTGGCGGACCTGGTCCTTGACGGTGTAGTACTCGGTGCGGGTGGCCGGCAGCGCGAAGGAGGGCTGGCCGATGCTGAGGGCGCCGACACCGCCGGCGGACGCGAAGCTGCTGAACTCGCCCGCGGTGCCCGGGCGCTGGGCGAAGTAGCGGGTGTTGAGCGTGGCGAGCTCGCCGGCCTCGACGGTCAGCGCCGGGTCGGGCAGCCCGCCGGTGGTGTGCACCAGCAGGTCGTAGCGGTCCGGCAGCCGTCCGTTCTGCGTGGCCGGCCCCACCTGGAGGCTCTGCGTGACGAAGTCGACCCGGCCGGCGACGGGCCGGGCGGTGGGGACGACGTACAGGTTGCCGGGCCGGGTCAGGACGGTGGCCGAGCCCGCGCACTCGCTTTCGGCGGCGCTGCCGGCGGTGCGGTAGCAGTAGCCCGCGGACAGCGACCAGCCGGTGGTGGCGCGGCCGGGGACGGTGACGGTCAGCTGCCGGCCCTCGCGGGCGTCGACGGCCAGCCGGGTGTCGCCGCGCAGCTCCAGTTCGGGCTGGAGGAACAGGGTCATGGTGGCGGCGCCGGTGCCCGAGCCGGGGGTGGCGAGCTGCCCGCCGAGGTTGTAGCGGCCCTCGGGCACGCGCACGGTGGCGGTGCCGCCGGTGAAATTCAGCTGGTAGGCGTCGCGGGTGTCCAGGTCGACCAGGCTGATCAGCGACCAGGCGTTCCAGGTGCTCGGCCCCAGCGGCGCCCCGTTGCGGTCGACGGCCGTCACGGTGACGTCGTGCTTCACGGCCTCGCGGGTGAGCGCGTAGGCGGTGGTGACGGCGGCCCCACCGGGGCCGCTCGCGCGCACCCGCCCGGTCAGCGACGCCCCCGAGGGGACACGGGCCGGATCGACGGTCACAGTGGCCGGCGCCGTGGCGCCCGGCGCGAGCGTCAGACGGGCGGGGGAGACGGCGAACGCGCCGGGTGCCGCGGTGGTCTCGACCGCCAGGTCCAGGGTCACGGGCTCACGGCCGTCGTTGTGGTACTCCACGGTGCGGGTGAGCGGCTCGCCGCCGGGCGGGCCCTCCAGATGGATCCCGGTGCCCTCGGCGGTGGCGTACACCTCCTGGGCGGTGGCCCGGGCGAGGTCGACGCGCCCGGCGCCCTGCTCGTACGCGCCCTGGCCGGCGGCCGGCGCCGCGGAGGAGACGAGCGCGGCCTTGAGCTGCGGGCCCTTCCACTGCGGGTGCTGCTGGGCGAGCAGGGCCGCGGCCCCGGCCACGTGCGGGGCCGCCATGGAGGTGCCGGAGATGGCCGTGTACCGGTCGCCGACCGGCTCCTGCCCGTCGGTGCCGGCCGCCCGGGCGGCGACGATGCCCACGCCGGGCGCGGTGAGGTCCGGCTTGACGGCCTGGTCGCCGATGCGCGGACCCCGGCTGGAGGAGCGGGCGAGCGTGCCGTCCCGGTCGACGGAGCCCACCGTCAGCGCGGCGTCCGCCGACCCGGGCGTGCCGACGGTGCCCTGGCCGCCGCGGTTGCCGGCGGCGGCGACGAACAGGGTGCCGTAGCGGGCGGAGAGCGTGTCGACGGCCTGGGCCATCGGGTCGCTGCCGTCGGTCGGGTCGCCGGTGAGGCTCATGTTGACGATCGGCGCCCGGGCCGCGGCCCACTCCATGCCCTGGAGCACCCAGGACTCCTGCCCGTTGCCCTCGTCGTTCAGCACCCGGCCGACCAGCAGCTCGGCGTCGGGGGCGACCCCCTTGAACCGGCCGCCGGAGGCGGCCCCGGTGCCGGCGACGATCGAGGCGACATGGGTGCCGTGCCCGTCCGGGTCGGCGCTCACCGGCGCGCCGGCGTCCCCGGTGAAGTCGGAGGTCTCGCCCAGGGAGCCGGCCACGTCGGGGTGGCCCCGGTCGATCCCGGAGTCGAGCACCGCGACCTTGACGCCCTTGCCGGTCCAGCCGGATCTCCAGGCCTGCGGGGCGCCGATCTGGGCGGTCGAGTGGTCCAGCGCCGCGCGGACCTTGCCGTCCAGCCAGACCTTGTCCACGCCGCCCGCGGCGAGGGAGGCGCCCGGCCGTGCGACCAGCTGCCACAGCTCGCCCGCCCGCGCCTTCGGGGCGCGCAGGGCCGCGCCGTGCACGCTCTCCAGCGGGCGTACGGCGGTGGCGCCGGCCGGCGGCGCGGCCGCGGCCAGGCCCGGGGCGCCGGCGTGCTGCGAGCCCAGGATCAGCGGCAGTTCGGCGGTGTGCGCGTCGTCGTAGCCCTGGGCGATCAGCCCGGCGACATCGAACAGCCTGGGGTCCAGCCGCCCGGCCTCCAGCGGCCCGACCGCGTCCGAGGGGACGAGGTTCAGTGAGCCGGGCGCACCGGAGCGCTGGACGAAGGCCACGTCCTCGCGCCCCGGCCCGGGCCGCACACCGGCCAGCGCCACCGCGCCGTCCGCGCCGACGTGGGCGGTGACCGTGTCACCGGTGACCAGGGTGACCTGGACCGCACGGCCCGGCGCCGGCCCGTCCGCCCCCGCCCCGGCCGCCGGGCCGGGAGCGGCCCAGCCGACCGGGGCGGCCAGCGCCCCGACCAGCGCCGCGCCCAGCACGGCGCCCGGCCACCGCCCTCGCCTGCCGTACCCGCGTGTTCCTCGCACAGGTGTCCTCTCGATCGGGCGGCACCACGGATCCCGGGGCCGCGCACTGGTTCTGGCGAGGAATCGACGGAACCAACGACAGCGCAGGATGTCATCCGATGATCAGAAATCCGGAAGATCCGTCATATCGCTCGCGACCGGCGGACCTTCCCACCCCACGCGACCGGCGAACTTTTCCCGCCACCCGTGACATCCCGCCACCGGGTGCGCTCCGTCGGAGTGGGCAGAGACGAACGGAGGGCACGCCCTGTGCGTAGCGCAGACCTGGAGGAGTTCCGCGGCTTCGCCGAGGACCGGTTGCCGCACCTGCGGCGGACCGCGTACCTGATGTGCGGCGACTGGCACCACGCCGAGGACATCACGCAGACCGCACTGACCAAGCTGTACGCGGTGTGGGGAAGACGGCACCGGATCGCCAACGTGGAGGCCTACGCCCACCGCGTGCTGACCCGCACCTGCATCGACCACACCCGGCGCCGCTGGCGACGGGAGGACCCGACACCCACGCTGCCCGACCGGCCCGGCCCGGGCACCGACCCCTCACTCGGCCTCCAGGTCCGCGCGGCGCTCGCCGCCCTGCCACCGCGCCAACGCGCCGTGGTGGTCCTGCGGTTCTGGGCCGACCTGGACATCGCGGACACCGCCAAAGCACTCGGCTGCACCGCCGGAACCGTCAAGAGCCACACCGCCCGCGCACTCACCAAACTGCGCACCCTGCTCGGCGACACCGACCCGTTCGACGAACTGGCCGTCGCCCCGACCCCCCTGAAGGAAATGCTGTGACCCACCACGACGCCCTCGACCCGCAGGACGAACTGCGCACCCTCCTCGCGGCCGGGCTCGGCGCCGAACCGCCGCTGCGCCCCGGCGCGGTGGACACGGCCGTCGCCGCCGGACGCCGCCGCCGACGCGCCGAAGGTCCCGTTCTGCGCCACCTTCGCCCTGCCCAAGGTCACCCCGCTGCCCGGCGTGCCCAGCCCGCAGGAGGTCGCCCCGCGCACCGACTGCCACCTGGTCGAGCTGCCCTCCGGCGCGCACGGCGAGGCCGTGACCCTGACCCCCCGCCAGGGCGGCCGCGTCTCCCAGTACGTCCGCCTCCAGCGCGCCGACGGCCGGACGGTGACGCTCCAGCAGTGGGCC
>NZ_JAFLNG010000043.1 GCF_017427025.1 Streptomyces sp. FH025 | reverse complement strand
CAGGTCGCCCTTGGGCGAGAGGCCGGAGAACACCAGGCCGGTCTTCTCCAGGTCAGCGCGGTAGGCGTTGTTGACCTCGTAGCGGTGGCGGTGGCGCTCCTCGACGTACTGCTCGCCGCCGTAGACCTCGCGGACGATCGAGCCCTCGGCGAGCTTGGCCGGGTACAGGCCCAGGCGCATGGTGCCGCCCAGGTCGCCCTTGCCGTCGACGATCGCCAGCTGCTCGGCCATGGTGGAGATGACCGGGTGCTTGGCGGCGGCGTCGAACTCGGTGGAGTTGGCCTCGGGGAGGCCGGCCAGGTTGCGGGCCGCCTCGATGACCACGCACTGGAGGCCCAGGCACAGGCCCAGCAGCGGGATCCTGTTCTCGCGGGCGTAGGTGATCGCGCCGACCTTGCCGGTGACGCCGCGGTCGCCGAAGCCGCCGGGGATGCAGATCGCGTCGACGTCGCCGAGGTGCTCCCGGGCGCCCTCGGGGGTCTCGCAGTCGTCCGAGGTGACCCACTTGATCTCGACGCGGGCGTTGTTGGCGAAGCCGCCGGCGCGCAGCGCCTCGGTCACCGACAGGTAGGCGTCGGGCAGGTCGATGTACTTGCCGACCAGGGCGACCTTGACGATGTGCTGCGGCTCGTGGACGCGGCGCAGCAGGTCGTCCCAGGTGGTCCAGTCCACGTCGCGGAACGGCAGGTCGAGGCGGCGCACCACGTAGGCGTCCAGGCCCTCGCTGTGCAGCACCTTGGGGATGTCGTAGATCGACTTGGCGTCGATGGCCGCGACCACGGCCTCCTCGTCCACGTCGCACATCATCGAGATCTTGCGCTTGATCGCCTGCGGGACCTCGCGGTCGGCGCGCAGCACGATCGCGTCGGGCTGGATGCCGATGTTGCGCAGCGCGGCGACGGAGTGCTGGGTGGGCTTGGTCTTGAGCTCGCCCGAGGGGCCGATGTACGGCAGCAGGGAGACGTGCACGAAGAACACGTTGTCCCGGCCGACCTCGTGGCGGACCTGGCGGACGGCCTCCAGGAACGGCAGCGACTCGATGTCGCCGACGGTGCCGCCGACCTCGGTGATCACCACGTCGACGTCCTCGGTCGCCATCCGGCGGATCCGGGACTTGATCTCGTTGGTGATGTGCGGGATGACCTGGACGGTGTCGCCCAGGTACTCGCCGCGACGCTCCTTGGCGATGACGGTCGAGTACACCTGGCCGGTGGTGACGTTCGCCGAGCCGTGCAGGTTGGTGTCGAGGAACCGCTCGTAGTGGCCGATGTCCAGGTCGGTCTCGGCGCCGTCGTCCGTGACGAACACCTCACCGTGCTGGAACGGGTTCATGGTGCCCGGGTCCACGTTGAGGTACGGGTCGAGCTTCTGCATCGTCACGCGCAGGCCGCGGGCCTTGAGCAGCGCGCCGAGGCTGGAGGCGGTCAGCCCCTTGCCGAGCGAAGAGGCGACACCCCCGGTGACGAAGAGGTGCTTGGTCGTCACGGCGCGGCCGTTCGCTGCCTTGCCGGAATGGGGCTGTGCCAAGAGGGGGCTCCCGTGGGTCGCGTGTCGAAGGTGACGTGGGCGGGAGGCTCTCGGCTCGCCGGGCGACGGGAGGCCGGCTCGGTGCTCGGCGCTCGGGGGGTCGTCGGTTCGGCTGGTCCGGGGCGTTTGATCCCGCCGGTCCACGGGATACCAGGGTATCAGTGACCCGACCCGGACGCTTTTCGGCCCGCGCACGGCACTCCGGGAGCGTGCGCCCCGGCGCACGACCGGCGCATCATGAGCCGCACGAGTCACACCCGTCGCACCACCGGCCGGACCGGGCCAGCACGGGGCTCCCCGTCCGGACCATGGCGGATCCTCCGTAGAGACCACCCGGAGCTGATCCTTCCGGACCATCCTTCGCCACGCCCCCGCGATGCACGGCATTTCCGCCGAATTGCGGCGCCACACCGGGCTGCGCCCGCGTGCTTCGCCCCTTTCGTCCGTCGTAAGCTGCACGGACGCATCGCCGACAGCACGAGCACGCGGAGGGCGTGGGAGCGTCAGGTGACTCCCGGTCCCCGATGCGCGACCGGACCTCCCCGTATTCCAGCTCCTTCCCACCCACCTCAGGGGCTCGACCGAGCTCCGCGCGGACACTCCAGCAAGGCCCGCCACCACCCCTCGGCGGACCGGACGTCCCGGGGTGGAACCGGCCCCGCAGACCGCTCGCTCCCTCGTTTCGCCGATGCGTCCTGACCACATTGCGAACTGGAGATCCACGTGGCCGGCCGTATCGAGGACTACGCACTCATCGGAGACATGCAGACCGCCGCCCTGGTCAGCAGGGACGGGGCGGTGGACTGGCTGTGCCTGCCCCGCTTCGACTCCCCGGCGGTCTTCGCCGGCCTGCTGGGCACGGACGAGCACGGCTTCTGGCGGATCGGCCCGGAGGCGGACGCCGCCGGGCCGTCCGACCGCCGCCGCTACCGGGGCGACTCGCTGGTCCTGGAGCAGGAGTGGGACACCGACGGCGGCACCGTGCGGCTGGTGGACTTCATGCCCCCGCGCGCGCTGTCCGATCGTCACGGCGCCGCCCCCCAGCTGATCCGCGTCGTCGAGGGCGTGGCCGGCACCGTCCGGATGCGCTCGGCGCTGCGGATGCGCTTCTCGTACGGCCGGGTGGTGCCCTGGGTGCACAAGGTCACCGAGGGCGGGGGCTCCCGTACCGTCGCGGTCGCCGGGCCCGACTCGGTCTGGCTGGACGGCGAGACCGAGACCTACGGCCAGGACCTCACCACCTACGCCGACTTCACCGTGCGGGCGGGCGAGCGGATCGCCTTCGCCCTCACCTGGCAGGCCTCCCACCTGCCCGCGCCCGAGCGGCCGGACGCGGAGCAGGCGCTGGCCGCCACCGAGGAGTTCTGGCGCGACTGGGTCGCCCAGTGCACCTACCAGGGCCCCTACCGCGAGGCGGTGGTCCGCTCGCTGATCACCCTCAAGGCCCTCACCTACGCCCCCACCGGCGGCATCGTCGCCGCCCCGACCACCTCCCTCCCGGAGGACATCGGCGGCGTCCGCAACTGGGACTACCGCTACACCTGGCTGCGCGACGCGACCATCACGCTGTCCTCGCTGCTGCGCACCGGCTACCGCGAGGAGGCCCGCGCCTGGCGCGAGTGGCTGCTGCGCGCCGTCGCCGGGGACCCTGAGAACCTCCAGATCATGTACGGCATAGCCGGTGAGCGGGAGTTGGCCGAATCCGAGCTGGACTGGCTGCCCGGCTACGAGGGCTCGCAGCCCGTCCGGGTCGGCAACGGCGCCGCCGGACAGCTCCAACTCGACGTCTACGGCGAGGTGGTCGAGGCCCTCCACCTGGCCCACCTGACCGGCCTGGCCCGCAACGACCACGCCCACCTGCTGCAACTGCGGCTGATCTCCTGGCTGGAGCAGCACTGGCGGGAGCCGGACGAGGGCATCTGGGAGGTCCGCGGGCCGCGCCGGCACTTCGTCCACTCCAAGGTGATGGCCTGGGTCGCCGTCGACCGCACCGTCAAGCTGCTGGAGCAGACCGACTGCGAGGGCCCGGTCGAGCGCTGGCGCGAGCTGCGCGAGGAGATCCACGCCGACGTCTGCGCCCACGGCTACGACCCGGAGCGCAACACCTTCACCCAGTACTACGGCTCGCGCGAGCTGGACGCCTCACTGCTGCTGATCCCCCAGGTCGGCTTCCTGCCGCCCGACGACAAGCGCGTCATCGGCACGGTGGAGGCGATCCAGCGCGAACTGTCCACCGAGGACGGCTTCGTGCTGCGCTACCCCACCAGCGGCGGCGTGGACGGCCTGCCGGGCGACGAGGGCGCCTTCCTGGCCTGCTCGTTCTGGCTCGCCGACGCGCTGGCGCTGATCGGCCGGGTGGGCGAGGCCCGCGAGCTCTTCGGGAAGCTGCTCGCCATCCGCAACGACCTCGGGCTGCTCGCGGAGGAATGGGATCCGCGGCTCAAGCGCCAGGTCGGCAACTTCCCGCAGGCCTTCAGCCACGTCCCGCTGATCGACACCGCGCTACGGTTGGGTCGGATTCCGGCCATACAGCCGTGATCTCGGCCAAATCCTTTAAAGCCAGGGCCAAAAATCCAGGCGACTCCTTGCTGATAATGTGATCACATGTGTATGCACTGTGGCGCTTCTCGTCACAGGGGAGGGATCGGCCCGGTCGTATGCGACCGGGCCCTGTCACACAGGAGTCGTACCATCAACACCGCCCTGCGCAAGGCCACCCGCGGTGCCCTGCCCGTAGCCGTCACCGCTTCCGTCCTCGCCGCCGGCCTCGCCGCCTGCGGCACCGCCGAGCAGCTCTCCGCCGCCCAGAAGGTGTCGAAGGCGTTCGACAAGGTCCGTGACGGCAAGTCGGCCGGATTCACGCTCTCCGTGGACGCCACCCCCGAGCAGATCATCGCCTTCAGCAAGGCCGGCGGCGACAAGCCCGCAGACGAGAAGAGCGCCCAGGCCCTGTCCGGCCTCTCGCTCTCCGTCGCGATCTCCGCCGACAAGCCGCTCAAGGAGCTCGACGCCTTCAAGAGCGCGAAGTCGGCCGACAAGAAGGACCTCACCGTCGACAAGTCGGCGCGCGTCTCCTACGTGCTGTCGGACAAGAAGGGCACCCAGCTCTTCGAGTACCGCCAGGTCGACGGCAAGGCCTACCTGCACGCCGACCTGAAGAGCGTGCTGAAGCTGACCGGCCAGGACCCGGCCGAGCTCGACACCGTCGCCAAGGACCTGCCCGCCGAACTCAGCGGCGCCAAGGACGTGCTGAACGGCAAGTGGGTCTCCTTCGACCTCCAGGCGCTGGCGGACGAGGCCAAGAAGTCCGACGGTGCCAAGGGCGCCGCCCCGAGCACCGTGCCCTCGGCCGACCCGGAGGCCGCCAAGCAGTTCCTCGAGTCGCTGAAGGACGTGTTCAACCGCACCGTCACCTTCGAGGACAAGGGCAAGAAGGACGGCGCCGAGCACATCTGGGTCAACGCCCCCGGCCGCCAGCTGGTGGACGAGCTGTACAAGACCCTCAAGCCGCTGTCCGAGAAGTTCCCCAAGGAGTTCGGCAAGTTCCCGGCCGAGGCGCCCAAGGACGTGCCGGACACCAAGGTCGGCGTCGACCTCTACCTGAAGGACGGCGCGTTCTCCTCGGCCACCTTCGACCTGGCGCAGCTGGAGAAGAAGGCCGGTCCGGGCGTCAACTTCCCGGTGAAGCTCGCCTTCAACCAGTCCGCGCCGAACGTCCAGGCCCCGGACGGCGCGACGAAGATGACCACCGAGGACCTCATGAACACGGTCTTCACCCTCGCCTCCGGCGGTGCCGGCGGCCCCGGTGCGGGCGCGGGCGCGGGCGCGGGCGACCTCGGAGGGACCACGGACGCGGCCCCGCTGACCGACGCCCAGCTCAAGGAGCTGGCCGGCCTCGGCGTTCCCGAGACCCAGGCCAAGGCCTTCAACAAGATCGGCATGAGCTTCGAGGACATCAAGTCCATCGCCAAGCCCTAGTGACGCTCCGTCCCCAGCAGTGACCGTGACCGGTCGGCCGCACCCCGCGGCCGACCGGTCACGGTCGTTCAGGCCTGACCCCGGTGGCCTGGTCGAGCGCCTGCGGCGGCGGTTTCATGATGGCAGCGGCCGGGCCGGCCGCCGGGCTACTGTCACGTTCTTGACCTACCGCCAACGCCCCTCCCCCATACACGGATACGAGCCCGGGCCCGCTCGCGTCCGTACGGGACGTGGGCGGGCCCGGGTTCGGGGCTGGGTGCTCAGGGATGGGTGCTCAGCGCCGGGTGCTCAGGGATGGGCGCTCAGGCGTGGGCGGCGGCGCACTCCGGGTGGCCCCAGCTGCTCCCCACCTTGGTGATCTTGTCGCCCTTGGCGTACGCGCGGCTGCACGGGCAGGTCCCGGGGAAGCGGGCGGCCAGGGTGCGGGAGGTGCCGCCGCGCTTGGCCGTGCCGCCGGACGCGGAGGCGGAGGCCGGGCGGGCACGCCCCGCCTTGGGGGCGGGGGCCGGGTCGGGCACCGGCAGGTCGGCGGCCGTCCCGGCGGCGGCCTGCTGGGTGCGGGCGGCGTCGCTGGCCGCCTTGTCGGCGATGGCGTTCAGCGGGTCGCCGTCCACCTGGTGGGCGGGAACGTACACGAAGGTGACGTCCCGCCCCTCCAGCAGCTCGTCGATCCGCTGGATCAGCTCCTGGTTGGCCACCGGCTTGCCCGCGGCGGTCTTCCAGCCGTTGCGCTTCCAGCCCTTGAGCCACTTGGTCACCGAGTCGCGGGTGTAGGTGCTGTCCAGCCGCACCTCCAGCGGGACGGCCGGGTCGGTCGCGGACAGCAGTTGCCGCAGCGCCGTCAGCTCGCCGATGTTGTTGGTGCTGTGCCCGAGCGGCCCGGCTTCCCAGCGCTGGGGCGCCCCGGCGCCGTCCGCCACCACGTAGGCCCAGGCCGCCGGACCCGGGTTGCCCTTGGCTGCTCCGTCACACGCTGCAATGACTCGTTCGACCATGCCCCCGATCATGCCTGGTGGGAGGGCCGGTCGCCAAAGTCGGTCAGTTTCGGAGCAGCGGCAGGAGCAGCGCCGCGGACCAGCTGAAGTTGGTGGAGTTGCGGCCCTTGCCGGTCAGCGGATCGTAGTTCTCCCGTACCGGTCCGTCACCGGTGAGCCCCTCGGCGCAGGCCAGCAGCCGTTCCACGGCCCTGCGGGCGTCCTGGTTCCAGCCGTGGCGGCGCAGGCCCTCGATCGCGAAGTAGGTCTGGTCGAGCCAGGCCAGGCCGCGCCAGTAGCCGGCCGGGTCGAAGTGGGCCGAGCTGCGGGCGACGGTCGGGAAGGGCAGCGGGGTGCCGAACTCCGCCGGGTCGAGCAGCAGGGCGCGGACCGTACGGGCCTGGGCGGGGGTGGCGCTGCCGGACCACAGCGGGACGGCGCCCTCGATGCCGCGGCCCCGGTCGGTGAGGCGGGCGCCGGTGGCGAGGTCGGTGTCGTGGAACCAGCCGGTGCCCGGGTCGTACATGGTGGCGCGGATCGCGGTGTCGATCCGCTCGGCGCGGGCGCGCAGCCGGTCGGCGGTGGGCCGGTCGCCGAGTTCGGCGGCGATCGCGGCGAGGTGGCGGTGGTCGGCGGCCAGGTAGGCGTTGAGGTCGACCGAGCGCTGGGTGAGCGACCAGCCGAGCAGCCGGCCGTGCGCGTCCCGGTTGGGGACGACGGCGGCGGCGTCGAAGCGCGGGGCGTTGTCCATGCCGGACTCCCAGGCCGCCGCCTGCCGGCAGTCCTCGGGGGCGGTGTTGGCCTGGTCGACGGTGGCGCCGTACTCGCACAGGCCCTCGCCGAGGTGGTCCCGGGTGCGGTACCACCAGTCCTGGTAGGCGGTCAGCTTGGGCAGCAGCTCGCGCAGGAAGGCGCGGTCGCCGCCGCGCCGGTAGACCTCCCAGACCGCCCAGGAGGCCAGCGGGGGCTTGGAGTTGCGTTCGTTCCAGTTGCCGCCGCCGGTGCTCGGGTCGTTGTAGAAGACGCAGTCCGGCACCATCCCGGCGTCCTGCGGGCGCTCGGGGTCGTCGGGGCGCACCTGGTGGTCGAACATCGCCCGGATCTGGTCGGCGGCCAGGCCGGGGGCGAACACGGCGGTGCCGACGGCCTGCTTCCAGGTGTCCCAGGCCCAGACACCGCTGAACCACTTGTAGGAGATCGAGGGGGTGACGGCGTCGTGCCCGATCCGCCCGGCCGGGCTGCGCCAGTTGGTGACCAGCGTCTGCACGCACTTGACGGCGGTGCGGCGGCGCGCGGCCGGGACGCCTTCGGTGGCGCGGTCGAGGTAGCCGGCCCAGCGGGCGGCGCCCGCCGCGGCGACCTGTCCGGGGGCGCGCAGCGCGGCCTCGGCCTCGTCGGCGGTGCGGGTGTACTCGGCGTCGGTGAAGGTGTAGCTCTCGGTCCAGTCCAGGGTGCGGGCCGCGCCGGGCGCCAGCCGTAGGGTCTCGGCGAGCTCGGTGTGGTGGCTGTCGCCGTCGGCGCCCAGGGTGGCCCGGACGGGCTGGGCGTGGCGGACGGCGAAGCGCTCGGTGCCGTCGGTGAGGTAGTTCCAGGTCTCGCGGACCCGGGCGAAGCGGACCTCGATGCCGCGGTCGGTGGCGTGCAGTCGCGGGGCTTCGCGCTGTGGTCCGTCGGCGGGGCGCAGCAGGGTGCCGGTCCAGGCGACCCGCAGGGTGCGGGCCGTGGGGCCGGTGTTGGCGAGGCGGGCGCTGAGCAGGGCGGTGCGGTTGTCGGCGTAGCGCAGTTCCAGGGTGAGGGTGAGGCCGTCGCCGAGGGTGTAGCGCTGGCGCAGCAGGCCGGGCAGGGCGGTGAGGGTCGGGGCGCCGCCGGCGGTGAGGTCCAGGGTCCGTCCCTGTTCGGCGAGTTGGAGGCGGGTGAGACCGTCGCTGAGCCACCAGGGGTACTCCTGGGCGAGGTACAGCGGGCCGGTGAAGCCGCCGAGGCGGTCCTGGGGCCGGGGCAGGGCGTAGGCGTGCCAGGCGCCGAGGTCGGCGAAGACGTTGATCGGGTTGTTGCCGCCGGCGTCGCCGGGGTAGGCCTGGGCGGGGGTGCCGTGCAGGTCGAGGACGTCGGCGTAGCGTTCGCGGTCGTGGCGCTCGTCGGAGGGGCCGGCCGGTGGTTCGTCGGCGTGGGCCGCCGGGGCGCCCGTCAGTGAGACGGCGGCCGTGGCGGCCGAGGCGGCGAGGAAGTGGCGGCGGGTCAGCGGGTTCACGGGCGCTCCTCGGTGGCGGGGAGTCGGAGGACGGCGGCGCCGAGCGGGGCGAGGGTGAGGCCCTCGCCCGTCGCGGTGCCGGTGAGCAGCTCGGTGCCGGGCCGTTCCAGCGGCACCCGGCGTTCGGCGGGGCCGTGGTTGAGCAGGAACAGGTACTCGGTGCCGTCGGCGGCGCGCCGGCGGGTGGCCTCGACGCCCTCGGGCAGGCCGGGCAGTTCGGGGCCGAGCCCGGCCTCGGCGAGGGGCAGGTCGAGCACCCGGCCGACGTCCGTGCCGAGGTGGCAGCTCAGGTACCAGGCGCTGCCGCGGCCCTGCCGGTGCCGGGTGACGGCGGGCAGGCCGGCCAGTTCGCCGGAGGTGTAGCGGGCGAGGGTCTCGGCGCCCTCGGTCTCGATCCACTCGCTCCAGTGCTCGGCGCGCAGGTGCGCGTCGCCGAGCCGGACGGCGGTGGTCGCCCCGTCGGGGATCGGCCAGTGCTCGTCGACGACCAGGCCGAGCAGTTCGCGCAGCGGACCGGGGTGGCCGCCGGGGTGGACGTGGTCGTGCCGGTCGGCGATGCCGCTGAACGGTCCGCAGACCAGGTGGCCGCCGGCGCGGACGAAGCCGGTGAGGCGCTCGGCGGTGGCGGTGTCGAGCAGGTAGAGGTTGGGGGCGAGCAGCAGCCGGTACCCGTCGTACGGGCCGGTGGGCGGCAGGAAGTCGACGGTGATGCCGCGTGCGTGCAGGGCCGCGTACCAGGGGCGCAGCAGTTCGGGCCAGCGCATCCGGGCGGAGGGGTGGTCGTCCAGTTCCAGTGCCCACCAGCTGTCCCAGTCGAGCAGCACCGCCGCCCGGGCGCGCAGCCGGCTGCCCGCGAGTTCGCCGAGGCGTCGCAGTTCGGCGCCGAGGGCGACGGTCTCCCGCCAGCCGCGCGCGGTGGTGCCCCGGTGCGGCAGCATCGCGCTGTGGAACTTCTCGGCCCCGGCGACGGAGGCGCGCCACTGGAAGTGCAGCACCCCGTCGGCGCCCCGGGCCAGGGCCTGGAGCGACCAGAGGCGGTGGAGGCCGGGGCGCTTGGGCAGGTTCACCGGGCGCCAGCTGACGGCGGAGGGGGCCTGTTCCATCAGCAGCCAGGGCTGGCCGCCCTTGAGGGAGCGCATCAGGTCGTAGTTCATGGCCGCGTTGACGTGGGCGCGCGGGTCGGCCGGGTCGGGGTAGGCGTCGTCGGAGACGAGGTCCTCGTGGCGGCTCCACTCCCAGTAGTCGAGTGCCTTGAGCATCGACATGAAGTTGGTGGTGACCGGTACGCCGGGCGAGACGTCGTCCAGTACGGCTTTCTCCGCGCGGTGCAGGGCGAGCAGTGCGTCGGAGCAGAACCGGCGCCAGTCCAGCACCTGGGTCGGGTTGACCGGTCCGGGGGCGGTGCGCGGCGGCTCGATCTGGTCGAAGGAGTTGTAGCGCTGGGACCAGAAGGCCGTCCCCCAGGAGCGGTTGAGCTCCTCGACGGTGCCGTGCCGCTCGCGCAGCCAGCGCCGGAAGTCGGCGGCGGACTCGGCGCAGAAGCACTCCTGGACATGGTCGCCGTACTCGTTGTGGATGTGCCACAGGGCGAGTGCCGGGTGGTCGTGGTAGCGCTCGGCGAGCGCCCGGGTGAGCCGGACGGCGGCCTGCCGGTAGGCCGGGGAGGAGGGGCAGTAGTGCTGGCGGGAGCCGAACTCCAGCCGGACGCCGTCGGCGGTGACGGGCAGCAGCTCGGGGTGGGCGCGGACCAGCCAGGCGGGTGGCGAGGCGGTGGCGGTGGCCAGGTCGACGGCGACGCCGTGCCCGTGGAGGAGGTCGAGCAGGCGGTCCAGCCAGCCGAAGTCCCAGCTGTGGGCGTCGGGTTGGAGTCGGGCCCAGGAGAAGACGCCGATGGTGACGAGGTTGACCCCGGCCTCGGCCATCAGTTTCACGTCCTCGGCCCACACCTCCTCGGGCCACTGCTCGGGGTTCCAGTCCCCGCCGTACAGCAGGCCGGGCACCCGGGTGAGGCGGTCCGGGGTCGGGTCGGGGGTGATCATGGTCATCCCTTCAGGGCTCCGCCGAGCAGGCCGGCCACGAACTGCCGCTGGAAGAGCAGGAAGAGCAGCATCAGCGGGAGGGTGGCCAGGAAGGAGCCCAGCATCAGGCCGGAGTAGTCGACGTGGGTGAGTCCGGTCAGCGTGTTGAGGGCGACGGGCACGGTGTACCTGTCCTGGGTGTTGAGCATCAGCAGCGGCCAGATGAAGCTGTTCCACTGGCCCATGAAGGTGAAGATCACCAGTGCGCCCAGCTGCGGGCGCACGCAGGGCAGGACGACCTGGTAGAAGGTGCGCAGTTCGCCGGAGCCGTCGATCCTGGCGGACTCCAGCAGTTCGTCGGGGAAGTCGAGGAAGCCCTGGCGCATCAGCAGGATGCCGAAGGAGTTGGCCAGGAAGGGCAGGATGACGGCCTGGTAGCTGTCGATCCAGCCGAGGCTGGCCATCATCTGGAACAGCGGGACGAGCAGCACCTGGAGCGGGATCATCATGGTCGCCAGCACCGCGCCGAGCAGCAGTCCGCGGCCGCGGAAGCGGTACTTGGCGAGGCCGTAGCCGCACATCGCGGACAGCAGTGAGCTGAGCAGGGTGTAGACGAGGGCGATGCCGAGGCTGTTGAGCAGGACCCTGCCGAAGCCGATGCTCTGCTGGAGGTGGGCGAGGTTGCGCAGCAGTTCGCCGCCGGGCAGGAACGGCGGTGGGGAGTGGAAGAGTTCGGAGCTGGTGTGGGTGCTGGCGATCAGCATCCAGGCGAAGGGCACCAGGCTGACCACCGCGCCGAGGGCGAGGGCGGCGAGGACGGCGCCGCGGCCGAGCCGGGCGGGCCAGGGGGTGCCGCTCCTCTGCTTGCTCGACTTACTCGACGACGTGTTCCGCGACGTGCTCGCCGGCTTGCTCAGTGACGTGCTCATCGGCGGCGTTCCCTTCCGTAGAGCCGGAACTGGAGCAGCGAGACGGCCGCGATGATCAGCACGACCACCCAGGCGATGGCGGCCGCGTAGCCGAAGTCGAGCTGCTGGAAGCCGACCTTGTACAGGTAGACCACCGGGGTGAGGGTGGCGTCGCCCGGGCCGCCGCGGGTCAGTACGTAGTTCTCGTCGAAGAGTTGGAGCGTTCCGATGCTGGAGGTGATGACGCAGAACAGCACCACCGGGCGCAGCTGCGGCAGGATCACTCCGGTGTAGGTGCGCACGGTGCCGGCGCCGTCGAGGGCGGCGGCCTCGTACTGGTCGCGGCCGATGGCCTGGAGTCCGGCCATCAGGATGACGGCGTTGTAGCCGGTCCACCGCCAGGTGACCGAGCCGATCAGCGAGATCCGCGCCCAGGTGGGCGAGTTGAGCCAGTCGACCGGGCCGAGGCCGAGCGCCTGGAGGAGTTGGTTGGCCAGGCCGCCGTCGGTGCGCAGCAGCACCTGGAAGACGACGGCGTAGGCGACCAGGGTGGTGATCGCGGGCAGGAAGAACACCGCGCGCCAGCCGGAGCGGAAGCGCAGCCAGGACTGGTTGAGCAGGACGGCGAGCACCAGGGCGAGCCCGATCATCACGGGCACCTGGACGGCGAGGATCAGTGCGGTGTTGACCAGGGAGTGCAGGAAGGCCGGGTCGTCGAGCATCCGGCGGTACTGGTCCAGGCCGACGAAGACCTCGACGCCGTCGCGCCGGGCGGTGAGGCTCTGGTAGAGGCTGGCGCCGAGGGGGTAGGCGAAGAAGACGGTGAACAGGGCGGCGGTGGGGCCGGCGAACAGCCAGGCGGCGCCGCGTAAGGAGCGCCGTCGGGTGCGGGCGGCCTTCGCGGGCACGGCCGGTTCGCGCAGGGAGAGCGGGGGGCTGGTCATGGGGCCCGCTCCTAGACGGCCGACTGGCGGCCGGTGGCGGTGGCGATCTGGCGGGCGGCGGAGCGCAGCACGCTGCCGGGGTCGGCGCCGTTGTGCAGCACCTGGTTGACGGCGGTGGTGACGATGTCGCCGGCCTTGGCGTCGTCGGCGGTGCGCTCGACGGTGGGGATGGTGCGGGCGAGTTCGGCGAAGAGCTTCATGGCCGGCTGGCCGCCGTAGTAGGGCGCGGGCTGCTGGAAGTAGGGGTCGTCCAGGGCCGGGAGGTAGGCGGGGAAGAGCCCTTCGTGCTGCATCATCGAGGCCTGGTTGGCCTTGTCGGCGAGCAGGAAGGAGATGAACGCCCAGGCGGTCTCCGGGTTGCGGCTCTGTGCGGTGACGCAGAGGGTGGAGCCGCCGTTGTTGGAGGTCCGGGTGCCGCCGGGGGTGAAGGCGGGCAGTGGGAGGACGCCGAACTTGCCGGAGAGGTCGGCCATTTCGGTGGTGAGGGTGCCGTCCCACCAGGCGGCGATGGGGGTGGTGGAGGCCTTGCCGTCGTGGGTGCCGGAGACCAGGCCGTCCCAGCCGTTCTCGAAGTCGACCAGGTCGCGGTCGACGAGCTGCTTCATCAGGGTGAGGGCGCGCTCGGCGGCGGGTGTGGCGACGGCGACCTTGCCGTCGGTGAACCAGGCCTGGCCCTGCTGCTGGAGCAGCAGGGAGAGGAAGGTGTCCTGTTTGGCGTCCAGGATGAGCAGCTTCTTGCCGGTGGCGGCCTTGAGGGTGGTTCCGGCGGTGAGGTAGTCGTCCCAGGTGTTGAGGCTCGCCGGGTCGATGCCGGCCTGCTGGAAGTGGTCGCGGCGGTAGAAGAGGCCGCACGGGCCGCTGTCCCAGGGGAGGGCGAAGACGCGCCCCTTCGCGTCGGTGACGGTGCGCCAGGCGGCCTCGGAGTACTGGGACTTGAGGTTTCCTGCCCGGTTGGTGAGGTCGACCAGGGCGTTCGGGAAGTTGCCGATGTAGGTGGGCAGTCTGCCGCCCTCGATGGTGAGGATGTCGGGCAGTCCGCTGCCGGCGCCGAGCCCGACGGTGATCTTGTCGTAGGCGTTGTCGTAGCCGATGTCGACGACCTCGACGGTGGTGCCGGGGTGGGTCTGTTCGAAGGTCTTGCCGAGCCGCTGCATGGCCTTGGCGGCCACGTCCCAGGACCAGATGGTGATCTTCCCGGTGAGGGTGCCGCTCGGGCCGCCGCCGAGCTGTTTGGCGTCCCGGGCTCCGGTGCCACCGGTGGCGCAGCCCGTGGCGCCGGTCAACAGCAGTGCGCCGCCCGCGAGTCCGGCGCCGAGGAGCCGGCGGCGGGACGGCCGTGGGACGGATCCTCCCTGCTCACCGGCGAGTTGGGGACTTTTTCTGTGCCGGGTTTCTGCGGACATCTTGCCTCCCGACTGGTGAATGCCGAATGCTGTATACAGAACTCAGCATGCAGATGCCCGTCAAGGCTTCTGACTGAAATCGCGGAAGGTGCCAGATGACCGCACGCGTTCCCCGAACCCACCCGTACATCCCCAACTCCGCCCCCGACGTGAAGAGTTCGATGCTGGCGGCCGTCGGCGCGCAGGACGTCGAGGAGTTCTACGCCGACATCCCCGCCGCGCTCCGGCTGGACCGCCCGCTCGGGCTGCCCGAGCCGATGCGGTCCGAGGCCCAACTGGTGGCCCACATGGAGGAGTTGCTCTCTCGTAACACCGCCGTTCCGCCCGGCCGTTCCTTCCTCGGCGCGGGCTGCTACCGGCACCATGTGCCCGCCGTGGTGGACGAGGTCGTCAACCGCAGCGAGTTCCTGACGGCCTACGCCGGGGAGCCGTACGAGGACCACGGCCGGTTCCAGGCGCTGTGGGAGTACCAGTCGCTGATGGCCGAGCTGCTGGCGGTCGAGGTGGTCAACGTGCCGACGTACGACGGTTTCCAGGCCGCGGCGACGGCGCTGCGGATGGCCGGGCGGGCGACCGGGCGGCGCCGGCTGGTGCTGGTCGGCGAGATCGATCCGGACCGGCTCTCCCGGATCCGCGACTACGTGCGGGGCGTGCACGAGCTGGTACCGGTGCCCGCCGACCCGGAGGCCGTCCGGGCGGCGCTCGCAAACGGCGACGCGGCCGCCGTGTACGCCCAGCTGACCGACCACTGCGGCCGGATCGACCCGAGGCTGCCCGAGTACGTGGAACTCGCCCACGACTTCGGCGCGTTGGCGGTCGCCCACGTCCACCCGCTGAGCCTCGGCGTGCTCACCCCGCCCGCCGAGTTCGGCGCCGACCTCACCTGCGGCGACCTCCAGCCGCTCGGCATCCACCCGAGCTTCGGCGGCGGCAACGCGGGCTTCATCGGCAGCCCGGACGACGAACGGCTCGTCGCCGAGTACCCGAGCCGGCTGTTCGGCCTCGCCCCGACCGAGGTACCCGGCGAGTACGGCTTCGGCGACGTCGCCTACGAGCGCACCTCCTTCGCGCTGCGCGAGGAGGGCAAGGAGTGGGTCGGCACCGCCGCCGCCCTGCACGGCATCGCGGCCGGGGTCTACCTCGCGCTGATGGGCCCGCACGGCATGCGCGAGATCGGCGAGACCATCCTCGCCAACACCGCCTACGCCCGGCAGCGCCTCGCCCAGGTGCCGGGAGTGGAGCTCGCCGACCCGGAGGCCGTGCACTTCGCCGACTTCACCCTGCGCTACGCCGGCGGGCTCACCGCCACCGAGGTCTCCGCCGGACTGCTCGCCCGGGGCCTGCACGGCGGCACCCCGGCCGGGCTGGACGAGGGCCGGTACTGCGTGACCGAGCTGCATACCCGGGCCGACCTCGACCACCTCGCCGAAGCCCTTGAGGAGATCGTGAAGTGACGGAACATCACAACGGCACCTCCGTAGACCCCCGCATCACCCCCAAACCCGCCCTGCGCCGCTTCCACCAGGCCCGCTGGGACGAGAAGCTGATCTTCGAGCTGGGCGCGCCCGGTGAGCGCGGCGTCCTGCCGCCGCTGGCCGATCCCGGCGTCGTCGCCGCCGTCGGCGACCCGACCGAGCGACTGCCCGCCGCGCTGCGCCGCACCACCCCCGCCGCGCTGCCCGAGCTCGGCCAGCAGCAGGTGCTCCGGCACTACCTGCGACTGTCCCAGGAGAACCTGGGCGCCGACCTCAACGTGGACGTCGGCCAGGGCACCTGCACCATGAAGTACAGCCCCAAGGTCAACGACACCTTCGTCCGCGACCCCAGGATCGCCGCCCTGCACCCCGCGCAGGACCCGTCGACCGTCCAGGGCGTGCTCGAAATCGCCCACCGGCTGGAGCAGTTGCTCAAGGAGATCTCCGGCATGGACCGGGTCAGCCTGCAACCGGGCGCCGGGTCCGCCGCGATCTGGACCAATGTGTCGGTGATCCGCGCGTACCACGCCGCCCGCGGCGAGCTGGAGCAGCGCGACGAGGTCATCACCACCGCCTTCTCGCACCCGTCCAACGCCGCCTGCGCCAAGACCGCCGGGTTCAAGGTGATCACCCTCCACCCGGACGCGGACGGCTACCCGGACATCGAGGCGCTGCGTGCCGCCGTCGGCCCGCGCACGGCCGCGCTGCTGATCACCAACCCCGAGGACACCGGCATCTACAACCCCCGGATCGCCGAGTTCGTCCGGATCGTGCACGAGGCCGGCGGCCTGTGCGCCTACGACCAGGCCAACGCCAACGGCATCCTGGGCATCACCCGCGCCCGCGAGGCCGGGTTCGACCTGTGCCACTTCAACCTGCACAAGACCTTCTCCACCCCGCACGCCTGCGGCGGCCCGGCGGCCGGGGCCTGCGGCGTCACGGCCGAGCTGGCGCCTTACCTGCCCTCCCCCACGGTCGAGTTCGACGGCGAGCGGTACATCCTGGACCACGACCGGCCGGAGTCCATCGGCAAGATCCGCCCGTACCTGGGCGTCGTCCCCAACCTGGTGCGCGCCTACGCCTGGATCATGGCGCTGGGCGCCGAGGGCCTGCGCGAGGTGGCCGAGACCGCCGTGCTCAACAACAACTACCTGCTGCACCGGGTGAAGGCGATCCGCGGCGTCTCCGTCCCGTACGCCGAGGGCCGGCCCCGGGTCGAGCAGGTCCGCTACAGCTGGCAGCGGCTCAACGAGGACACCGGCCTGCACAGCGAGGACCTCGGTTACCGCGCCGCCGACTTCGGCACCCACTACTGGACCAGCCACCACCCGTACGTCGTCCCCGAGCCGATGACGCTGGAGCCGACCGAGTCCTACTCCCGCGCCGACCTGGACGAGTACGCGGCGATCCTCGCCGAGGTCGCCCGCGAGGCCTACGAGGAGCCGGAGACCGTACGGACCGCCCCGCACAACTCCGCCGTGCACCGGATCCGGCACGAGCCGCTGGACGACCCGGCGGCCTGGGCGGTCACCTGGCGCGCCTACCGCCGCAAGGTCCTCGGCGAGCGGCCGTGACCGGACCCCTGCTCGGGCTGGTGGTCAACCCGGTCGCCGGGCTCGGCGGCCGGGTCGGCCTCAAGGGCAGCGACGGCGAGGACCTCCAGCGGCGGGCGCGCGCGCTCGGCGCCCGGCCGTCCTCGACCGCCCGGGCCGCTCTGACGCTCTGTCAACTCACCGGCGTGGAACTGCTGACGGCCGAGGGGTCGATGGGCGCGGACGCCGCCGAGGCGGCCGGGCTACCCGCCCGGGTGGTGCACCGGCCCGCCACCACGGCCCGCACCACCGCGGCCGAAACCCGGGCGGCGGTGCGCGCCCTGGCGGCGGCCGGCGTCGAGCTGCTGCTGTTCTGCGGCGGCGACGGCACCGCCCGGGACGTGTTGGACGCGCTCGGGCCGCGGTCGCCGCTGCCCGTGCTCGGCATCCCGGCCGGGGTCAAGATGCACTCCGCCGTGTTCGCCGTCCACCCGCGCGCCGCCGCCGAGGTCGTCGCCGCCTGGGCGCGCGGCGGCGCGGACGTGCGGCTGGAGGCCGCCGAGGTGGTGGACCGCGACGATTCCGCGCTGCGGGAGGGCCGGGTTTCCGCCCGCCTGTACGGCCGGCTGACCGTACCGGTGCTGCCCGCCCGGGTGCAGCAGCGAAAGACCGGCGCCTCGGCCGCCCCCGACCCCTCGGCCGTGGGCGGCATCGCCGCCGAGGTCGCCGAGCGGGTCGGCCCCGGCGGGCTGCTGCTCCTCGGCCCCGGCGGCACCACGCACGCCGTCGCCACCGCGCTCGGCGCGGCCGACGCCTGCCTGACCGGCGTCGACCTGCTGCTCCTGCGACCCGACGGCACCGCCCGCGTGCTGCGCCGGGACGCCCGGGCCGACCAGCTGCGCGGCCTGCCCGCCGCCCCGTGGATCGCGCTCTCCCCCATCGGCGGCCAGGGCTTCCTACTCGGGCGCGGCAACCAGCAGCTCACCCCCGAACTGCTGCGCACGGCGGGCCGGGAGCGGCTGCTGGTCCTCGCCACCGAGGCCAAACTCGCCGCGCTGGCCGGCCGACCACTGCTGCTGGACACCGGTGACCCGGAACTGGACCGCGCCCTCTCCGGGCACGTCCGGGTGATCACCGGCCGCCGCTCCAGCGCCGTCTACCGCCTCTCCGCCTGAACGCCCGACCTCGATCTCCCCACACGCGAGAAGGAGCACCCCCATGATCGACCTCCACGGCAAGCGCGCCGTCGTCACCGGCGCCGCCTCCGGCATCGGCCGGGCAACGGCGGGCCTGCTGGCCGAACTCGGCGCGGCCGTCGTGCTGGCCGACCTCGACGCCGAGCGCGGTGAGGCGGCCGCCGAGGAGATCGGCGGCACCTTCGTCCGCTGCGACGTCTCCCGGCGCGCCGACTGCGAGCGGGTGGTCCACACCGCCGTCGAGCAACTCGGCGGCGTGGACGTGCTGTTCAACAACGCGGGCATCATCCGAAGGTCCACCGTCACCGAGATCAGCGACGAGGACTGGGACCTCGTGATGGCCGTCAACGTCCGCTCGATCATGCTGCTCAGCGGACTGGTCGTCCCACTGATGGCCGCGAACGGCGGCGGCAGCATCGTCAACACCGGCTCCGGCTGGGGCATCAAGGGCGGCGGCCGGGCGGTCTCCTACTGCGCGTCCAAGGGCGCCGTGGTCAACATGACCCGGGCCATGGCCATCGACCACGGGCCGGACAACATCCGGGTCAACTGCGTCTGCCCCGGCGACACCGCCACCGGCATGCTCGCCGAGGAGGCACGCCAGCTCGGCGAGAGCGCGGACGCCTTCTACGCCGACGCCGCCGACCGCCCGCTCGGCCGGATCGGCCAGCCCCGGGACATCGCCCAGACCGTCGCCTTCCTGGCCAGCGATGCCGCCGCCTTCGTCAGCGGCGCGATCATCGCCGTGGACGGCGCCGGCACCGCATAGGGCCTGTCCGCCCGCACCACCCCGCACCGCCCGGCTCGGCGGGTGCCGTACGGCGCGTCACGAGCCGTACGGCGCCCGGCCGATGGCGCCGAACGCCCGGCCGGTACCCTACCGACCGAGGAAGAAGGGAAGCCCGATGGCGATCGAGCGGCGTCCGCTGCGCGAGCAGGTGAAGGACGAACTCCTGGAGCAGCTCGGCCGCGGCCGGTTCACCCCCGGCGAGTCGATCAACGAGGTCCACCTCGCCGAGGAGCTGGGAGTCAGCCGGACCCCGCTGCGCGAGGCCCTGATCAGCCTGGAGCGCGAGGGCATCATCACCAGCGAGCGCGGCAAGGGCTTCCGCTTCGCGCCCACCGGCAAGCAGGAGTTCCTCGACCTCACGGCCATCCTGATCGCCCTGGAGTCGCTCGCCCTGCGCACCTCCGACCCCGCGCACCTGTCCGCGATCGCGCCCCGGTTGCTGGCGCAGGCCCGCGCCTTCTCCGCCCCTCAGGCCCCGCACGGCACCATAGAGCGCTACGACGACGCCTGGCACGCCCTGCTGCTCTCCGGCTGCGCCAACACCCGGCTGCGCGACATGATCGACTCGCTGAAGCTGACCCTCCACCGCTACGAGCGGGTGGTCGTCGGCGACCACGAGATCCTGGAGCGCGCCGCCGAGGAGCACGAGCGGATCGCCCAGTGCCTGCTCGACGGCGACGTCGAGCAGGCGGTCGTCGCCCTGGAGGCCAACTGGACCAGCGGCATGGAGCGGATCCTGGAGCGGCTGCCCTCCGTCGGGGCCCGCTGAAGCCCTCAAGGCGTCTCCGGCGCCTCCCTCGGGCCCACGGCCTGCGGACTCGCCGAGCCCCCCGTCGGCCCGGCACCGGGCGTTGCCTCGGAGGGCAACCGAGCCTGCCTCGAAGTCCCTTACCCCGACCGCACCGGCGCTGTTATAAACGAGGCTGCTCCCCGGACGGCAAGGAGCCTCCCCGATGCATGCGCACGATCACTCCCGTACGGGCCACGGCGAGCAGGCGGACGCCGCGCACCGGGCCGACCGCCCTTCGCGGCCCTCCCGCGCCGGTGCGCCGGGCCCCGCCGTCTTCCTCGCGCTCCAGCCCGTGGTCGGGAACGCCGCCGTGGCCCGGCGGGTCCGGCAGGCCCGGGCGGGTTCCGGCGGCCCGGCGAGCCCTCCTGTGCAACGGGCGCTCAAGGTCGGCGGCGAGGACCTCACGAAGGCCGCCGAGCAGGACCCGGTCACGGTGGTGCACGAGGCGTTCGCCAAGGTGTCCAACGTGCCGGTCTTCGATCCCGAGCTGAAGACCAAGATCAACGCGAACAGCGCGGCGATCCTCAAACAGCTCGACAAGTGGATCCTCGACGACGCCGGCAACCTGAACACCCCGCCGGGGCGCAACCCCCCGTCGCGGCCGCACCAGGTCTTCGGCACCAAGCGCCAGGACCGCGCGTACGAGGACTACACCGACCTGGCCAGGGCCCTGGTCGGCTGGGTGGAGGCGAAGGGCGAACGCCACCGCGAGCGCGAGACCGCGGAGGCCGTCCAGGACAACCCGCAGATCGAGGTCTACCTCGACAGCCTGCTGTCCAAGATCTTCTTCCAGCTGGACGCCCTGTCCAGGACCGGCGGCCTCCACAAGAACGGCACCGACGTCCAGGCGGAGATCGAGAAGGAGCTTCGCACCGGCATCAGCACCCTCAACAACGGCCAACTGGGCCACTACCAGAAGTACTTCGCCGGGCTGGAGCAGACGAACCCGAGGATGCCGAAGAGCGCGATCGGATTCGACCTCCTCGGCGTGCTGCAGCGGCCGCGGGACTACTCCTTCCGCGACAAGATCATCGCGCTGCACGACCTCATGGAGTACTTCGGCGGGCCCCGCAAGTGGATCGCCGACCGGGCCGGCATGGAGCTGCTGCCGGAGCCCGCCCCCGGCACCAACCTGAGCACCACCTCCGTCAACTTCGACGGAAGCCGGGCCACCGCGACGACCGACCGCGGCCAGCGCCCCAAGCTCCCCTCGACGCGCGACGAGAACGAGGAGAGCACCAAGTTCGCCCGCAGGAACAGGATTCCGGTCTGGGCAGGCGCCTCGATGACCACCGTGCGGATGGAGAACCTCGCGCAGTGGGCGGGCGCCAGCGCCCCTGAGCGGGAGGCCCTCGGCTGGGGGATCTTCTCCTTCTGGCGGCTCGACTACGACCACACCTTCGAGCTCGCCTACCACACCCTCCACGAAGTCATGGACATGGTCCACAACTTCGGCGTGGACTACAACCCGCTCGACCGGCACCGCGGACTCAACGCCTTCACCCTGCCCAACCTGGTGGCGGACGTCACCAGGACCTGGCAGTCGATCGACCGCATGCTGGCCGAGCTGCGGGGGCAGCTGACCGACTACCAGGCCAACAACCAGCAGGACCCGCACTACGACCACAACGTCCGGGCCGCGCAGGACGCCGTCACGAAGGTCCAGGACGCCCTCACCCGGAGCAACGACATCTGGCGCACGGCCGAGGCCGCCTCCGAGGACGAGCAGCGCGCCGCCCTGCGCGACAGCATGCACCTCCTCAACAGCGCCCTGTCCGCCCTGGAGGTCCTCCGCAGGCTCAAGCGGCCCCAGTAGACGCCCGGTTCAATCCTCCCGGGCGAAGCGCCGCGCGCCCTCCCCCGCCAGCAGCCCGCGCGGAAGCCGCCGCCCGTACGCCACCAGCAGCAGGTGCTCCGCCCGGCCCTCCGCCGGCAGCGGCCCCTCCCCGTACGACCAGTCCACGTCCGTCGCCCGCAGCCGCACGCCGTCCAGCCGGACGCCGAAGAACCGCAGGCTGCGGGCGGAGACCGCACCGAGCAGGGCGGCGGCGCGGGCCGGCGGAAGGCGCGGGGGCAGGCCGAGGGCGGTGGTGATGTCGAGGCCGTGGACGGCGTCGTGGGCGAGGGCGGCGATCCGGCCGCCGACCGGCGGGCGCCAGGGGTGCTCGGCGTGGTCGGCCATGGCGGCGGCGAGCTCACGGTCGGTGAGGGTGGCGGCGTCGCGGCGGGCCACCCGGTCGGCCATCCGGTGGATGTTGGCGCCGGATCGGGCGAGCTCCCAGGCCGTACGGGCCCGCGAGTGCCGGAAGCCGGTGCTCATGTGGGCGGCCACCTCGCGGACCCGCCAGCCCTCGCACAGCGAGGGCGAGTTCCACTGCTCCTCGGTCAAGCCCGTGAACACCTCGGCGAGTTCCCGCCGCTCCGCCGCGATCTGCTCGCGGATCCACTCCACACCTCGGTCCTGCCGCACGCTCTCCATGCCCCCAGCCTGCGGCCGGTGTCGTCCGCACGTCCAAGACCAGGCGGTTCTGCCACCTATGATCAGCAGTTATGGAACTCCGGCAGCTCCAGTACTTCGTCACCGTCGCCCAGCACGGCAGCTTCACCCGCGCCGCCGAGCTGCTGCACCTGAGCCAGCCCGGAGTCAGCGCGCAGATCCGGCGCCTGGAGCGGGAGTTGGGCCAGACGCTGCTGGACCGCTCGGGCCGCACCGTCCGGCTCACCCCGGCCGGCGAGGCGGTGCTGCCGCACGCCCGGGCCGCGCTCGCCGCCGCGACGGCCGCCCGGCAGACCGCGCAGGAGTTCGCCGGGGTGCGGCGCGGGCACGTCCGGCTCGGCATGGTCGCCGGCGCCGCGCTCACCCCTCCCGTCGGGCTCGGCACCTTCCCCGGGCTGGCCACCACCCTCGCCGCCTTCCGCCAGGAGCACCCCGGCATCGACTTCTCGCTCGCCGAGGACACCACCGCCAGGATGCTCGCCGCCCTGCGCGAGGGGCGGCTGGACCTCGCCGTGGTCGGTCTGCCGACCGCCGCGAGCGGGCGCGAGGGCGACGACGGCCGGTCCTCCCTCACCGGGCTCTCCCTGCACACCGTGCTGGAGGTCCCGCTGGTCGCCGCCTGCGCCGAGGACCACCCGCTCGCCGCCGACGCCGACCGACCCCTGCCCGTCGCCGAGTTGGCCGGGCACACCCTGGTGAGCACCCCGCGC
>NZ_JAFLNG010000429.1 GCF_017427025.1 Streptomyces sp. FH025 | reverse complement strand
CCGAGGACGCCGCCCTCGCCGGTCTGTGGCCCGACCGGATGCTGTCGCTGCTGCGCACCCCGGCGACCGAGCGCCGACTGGCCCCCGACCTCTCCGCGCCGGAACGGCCCGGGGCCGCCGCCGATCCGGACCGGGTGCTGGAACTCGCGCTGCTGGTGGGCGAGTTGCTGCTGGCCAGCGGTGAGGCGGCGGAGGACGTCGAGGCCGCCATGCTCGCGGTCGCGCGCGCCTACCGGATCCACCCGTGCGACCCGCAGGTCACCTTCACCCGGGTGGCGATCTCGTACCAGCCCGGCTCGCCCGAGCCGTCGCTCTCCGCCGAGTGCTCCGTGCGCCGCCCGGCCGGCGACTACGCGCGGCTGGCCGCGGTCTTCCGGCTGGTCACCGAGATCGCGGCCGGCGGCGTCGGTGTCGGTGACGCCCACGACCGGCTGGTGGCCGCGCACCGGCGCGGCCGCCGCTACCCCGGCTGGATCCCGGTGCTGTCCTCCGGCCTGCTGTCCGGGGCCGCGACCCTGATGGTCGGCGGGCGGGCCGACGCCCGGGCCTGGCTGGTGTTCGTCAGCGCCGTCGTCGCGGCCCTGGCCGGTGACCGGCTCTCGGCGCTGGTGGCGCGGCACGACCTCCCGGCGTTCTACCAGTTCGTGGTGGCCGCGGCACCGGCCGCCGTGATCGGCATCCTGATGTCGTTCAACGGGCTGCAACTGCGCGGCTCGGTGGTGATCACCGGCGGGCTGTACGCGCTGCTGCCCGGGTGGCCCATGGTGGCGGCGGCCCAGGACGGCCTGGCCGGCTACTACCTCACCGCCGCGGCCCGGCTGCTGGAGGCCCTGTACCTGATGGCCGGTGTGGTGATCGGCGTCATGACGGTGCTCTACTTCGGCGTCAACAACGGCGCGGACCTCGCGGCCCAGGCCGGCCCGGCCGGGGCGGTGAACCCGCCGCTTCAGCTCGTGGCGGCGATGCTGCTCACCCTGGCGTTCGCGGTGCTGCTGAACACCGAGCGGGGCAACCTGCCGGCCGTCCTGCTCAACAGCGGCGCCGGCTGGTCGACGTACGGGGTCCTGGTCAACGCCGGCGGGGAGCCGATCATGGCGACGGGGATCGCCGCCGGGCTGGTGGGCCTGTTCGGCCAGCTCATGGCGCGGTACCGGGGCAACTCGGCGCTGCCGTTCGTCACGGCGGCGCTGGGGCCGCTGCTGCCCGGGTCGGTGCTGTACTTCGGAATGCTCGCCTTCGTCCGGGGCGAACCCGAGATCGGGCTGAGCGGCGCCGGGCGCGCCGTCGCCACGGCGATGGCCCTCGCCATCGGCGTGAATCTGGGCCGGGAGCTGGCCCGTCTGTTCCTGCCCGCGCCCCGGGCCGTCGCCCCCGGGCGCCGGAGCGGCGGCCGCCACCGCCGCTGAGGGCGCTGCGAACGGTGGTGCGGGAGGGGCGGGGGATCGGGACGGGTAGTCTGGCCAGGTCGTGCCCGGTCGGCGAGGTGACCGGGCCGGAGGAACGGTGCGGGCCGGAGGCCCGCAGGTGGAGACCCCTGATGACTCGTCGTTTTGACTGCTCGGACGCGTCCGAGCGCGCAGCCGGCCTGCGCGAGGCCGTGGCGGCGGTGCGCCGCGGAGAACTCGTCGTCCTGCCCACGGACACCGTGTACGGGGTGGGCGCGGACGCCTTCGCGCCGGAGGCCGTCGCCCGCCTGCTGCGGGCCAAGGGGCGGGGACGGAACATGCCGTCGCCGGTGCTGGTGGGCTCGCCGGAGGGCCTCGACGAGCTGGTCGAGGTGACGGAGCGGGCGCGGAAGCTGGTCACCGCGTTCTGGCCCGGCGGGCTGACGGTGGTCGCCCGGCACCGGGCGTCTGTCGAGCTGGACCTCGGCGAGACCGGCGGCACGGTCGCGATCCGGATGCCCGCGCACCCGGTCGCCCTCGAACTGCTCGCCGCCACTGGTCCGTTGGCGGTCTCCAGCGCCAACCTGACCGGGCACGACTCCCCGCAGGACTGCGCCGCGGCCGAGGGCATGCTGGGCGACTCGGTGGCCGTCTACCTGGACGGGGGTCCGACCGCGGCCGCCGTGCCGTCCTCGATCGTGGACGTCAGCGGCGAGCTGCCGGTCCTGCTGCGGGCGGGCGCGATCAGCGCCGAACGGCTCCGCGAGGTCGTGCCCGACCTGCGGGAGCGCTCGTAGGGCGTGTCTTGCGGGTCCTTGCCGGGTCCGACGAAACCCGCAAGACACGCCCTGCCCCTCACCGACCCCGGCGCAGCAGGTAGGTTCCGGAGGCGGCGGCCAGCAGGGCCATGCAGGCGGCGAAGACCAGGCCGGCGTGGGCCAGGCCGGCCGGTCCGGCGAGGAGGCCGACCCCGATGACCGGGATCGAGATGCCGAAGTAGGCGACGACGAAGAGCGCCGAGAGCGCGCCGCCCCGGTGCTCGGCCGGGCTCGCGGTGGCCACCGCGCCGACCGCGCCGCGCAGGCCCATGCCCTGGCCGGCGCCGCCCACCAGGGCCGCGAGCACCAGGGGCGGGAGGGCGCTCCAGGCGAGCGAGGCGGCCAGCAGGGCGAGCCCGGCGATGAGCACCAGGCAGCCCAGGGGCACCGCTCGCGCGGTGCCCAGCCGGGGCACCAGGAGCTGGCCGAGGGTGGAGGCCAGGAAGACCGTGAAGACGACGAGGCCGACGACCGCGCGGTTGTGGACGCCGAGGTCGCCGCCGAGGAACGCGGGGCTGACCGAGGTGAACAGCCCGAGCAGCGCGAAGCCGGCGAACGCGGCGACCCCGGCCGGGACGAACACCCGGCGGACCTCCGGCGGAAGCGCGGGCCGCACGGGCCGGGCGGTGCGCAGCCGGCGGGCGCCGGTGACCGTCTCCGGCAGCCGCAGGACGAGGGCGGACGACGCGGCGAGCAGCACCAGGTGCACGGCGAACGGCAGCGCCAGCGGGTGCGGCGCGTACTGGGAGAGCAGGCCCGACAGCAGCGGTCCGCAGCCGAGCCCGCCCATGTTGGCGGCGGTCGCGACGAAGCCCGCGCGGGCCCGGTGCTCGGGCGGGGCGAGCTCCAGCACGTACGCGGTGGCGGTGCCGGTGAACAGACCCGCCGACAGCCCGGACAGCAGGCGGCCCAGGCAGAGCAGCGGCACGCTGTCCGCGGCGAGGAAGACGAGGGCGCTGCAGGCCGCCGCGATGAGCCCGCAGAGCAGGACGGGGCGTCGCCCGACGGTGTCGGAGACGTTGCCGACGAGCAGCAGGACGCCGATGACGCCGACGGCGTAGACGGCGAAGACGACCGTGACCGTCAGCTCGGAGAAGCCGATCCTCTCCTGGTAGAGCCCGTAGAGCGGAGTGGGCAGGGTGGTCCCGGTCATGCAGACGGCGAAGGCGAAGGCGGCCATCAGGTAGCCCGCGCGGGTGCGGACGGGCCGAACAATCCGATGATCGGTCATTCATTCACGATAGGTGCCGAACCCTTCCGTGCCCACGCGGAAAGTGCTCTGCGGGAGCGGCCGGAGCTGCTCCCGCAGGGCGCAACCTACTTGGTGATCCAGGTGCCCTGAGTCGGGTTCCAGTGGATGGTGGCGTTCTGGAAGTGCTGGGCTTTGCCGCCGTTCTCGTCGACTTCGTCGGTGGTGGGGTAGCCGAGGGTGGCTTCGCGGCCGTTGGTGGCGAAGGCGTCGTGGATGGCGTCGTGGAGTTCGTGGGTTCCGGTTTGGGGGGACCAGAGGAAGAGGCCGTGTTCGAAGTACTGGTAGCGGCCTCGGGTGCCGTTGGGGGCTTTGGCGGCGTCGGCTTCGTCCATGGTGGGGAAGCCCCAGCGGCGTTCGGCGTCGGTGGCCCAGAAGGCCCTGAGGATGTCGCCGTAGACGGGGTGGGCGTCGTCGGGGTGCCAGATGATGATGCCGTTCTGGAACTGCTGGAACCGGCCGCCGAGGGAGGAGTCGCGCTCCCCGGTGACGGGCGCGCCGAGGACGCCGCCCGCTCCGCCCATGGCCGCGTACTTGACGCCGATCGAGCCGTACGGGGCCAGGTCGTCGAGCTGGTTGTACCGGCGGGGCGAGAAGCCGCGCAGCCCGTTGGTCCAGGTGTCCTCCTCGGCCACGTGGCCGTAGTCGATCTCCTCGCGGACCACCGGTTGGGTGTGCGCGTCGTCGGCCCAGCGGACGAACAGGCCCACGTGGTCGGTGCCGCCGGAGTCGCGGAGCAGGGCGTCACCGGGCTGGAGGTCCGAGGCCGCGATGTCGGTCGTGACGTTCCACAGCTCGTTGGTGATCAGGTCGCGGCTCAGGTTCCAGGCCATGGCGACGTAGCCCGAGCAGTCCTTGCGGTGGCAGCCGTACTGGTTGGTGTAACAGCTGTTGTTGTCGTACGGCACCCGCGCGTCGATCCAGGACTGCGCGCGGTCCAGGACCTCGCCCCGGCCGATCGGCCCGTCGGGGTCGGAGGCGACGGAGGCCGCGGAGGCCGCGGAGGTGACCGAGGCGGTGGAGGCCACGACGGCACCGGCCGGGGCCGTCGTGCCGAGGCCCGTCGCCGTCGCGGCGGACAGCAGCAGCGCCGCGACGCGGGCGGCGTGACGCCGGATCCGGGGTGGCAGGGGTCGGAGATGGGTCGGCATGAGTCCGCCTTCCGGTGTCTACGGGGTGGTGATCCAGGTGCCCCGGGTGGGGTTCCAGTGGATGGTGGCGTTCTGGAAGTGCTGGGCTTTGCCGCCGTTCTCGTCGACTTCGTCGGTGGTGGGGTAGCCGAGGGTGGCTTCGCGGCCGTTGGTGGCGAAGGCGTCGTGGATGGCGTCGTGGAGTTCGTGGGTTCCGGTTTGGGGGGACCAGAGGAAGAGGCCGTGTTCGAAGTACTGGTAGCGGCCTCGGGTGCCGTTGGTGGCTTTGGCGGCGTCGGCTTCGTCCATGGTGGGGAAGCCCCAGCGGCGTTCGGCGTCGGTGGCCCAGAAGGCCCTGAGGATGTCGCCGTAGACGGGGTGGGCGTCGTCGGGGTGCCAGATGATGATCCCGTTCTGGAACAACTGGAACCGCCCGCCCAGCGAGGAGTCCTCCTCGGCGCGCACCGGCGCCCCGAGCACGCCGTTCGCCCCGCCCATGGCCGCGTACTTGTCGCCGATGGTCCCGTACGGCTGGAACGCCTCGTCGCGCTGCGTCCGGGCGATGCCCTCGGCCTGGTCGTAGCGGTCCGGGAACGCCGACCGCTGGACGGCCTGGGCGAGTTGGCCCGCGGTGCCGCCCTGGTTGTCGGGCTCCATCTGGAGGGCGACCTCGAAGAACTTGCCCGCCGCGTAGTCGACGTTCATGATCTGCTCGGGCGTCCCCCAGCCCTGGGAGGGGCGCTGCTGGAAGACGCCGAGCGAGTCCCGGTCGCCGCAGGCCAGGTTGTTCATGTGGGACTCGACCCAGCCGGTCTCGAACCCGGCCAGCATCACCTTGCCGTCCACGTTCATCCGCTGGCCGACCTCGTACACCTTGCGGGTGATGGCGATGTCGCGCTCCGGCGGGATGTCGCAACCGGCCTCGGCCAGGGGGCGGTGGGCCAGCGGGCCGGGCACGGGCGGTGCGGTCCCCGCCCCGGCCGGGTGGGCCGAGGCGGTTACGGCCGTGGTGGCCAGCAGGGCGGCGGACGCCAGGACGGCGAGTCGGGCGGTGCTGCTGCGCATGCGTCGTCCCCTCCGGGTCGGTCGGTGCGGGCCGGTCACGGGTTGATGCCGTCGTACTGCAGCACCCGGTACGGGGACTGGCCCTGCTGCCCGTTCCACTGCGAGGCGATCAGGGTCAGGGAGGTGGCGCTCGCGCTGCCGGGGTGGATGTAACCGCCGTAGAGGAAGGGGAGTTGGGGGCGGCCCCAGTGGCTCGGCGGGAAGGTGTTGTTGCCGGCGATCTGGACCTTGGGCGCCGTCCACACCGCGTCCGGGCGGGCGGCGGTGCGGGTGCAGATCGAGTAGTCGGTCACGTCGAAGTAGCTCATGCAGTAGGTGCCTCCGATCCGCTTGACGGAGAACTCCCCGATGGCGTTGCCGGAGAGGATGACCGACGGCGGGGCGGCCGTGGTCCACTGCCAGGAGCCGTTGACGTAGGCCCAGTTCTGCTGGGCGCCGAAGTTGCCGGCCCGGAAGTCGTTCGGCTGGATCCGGAAGAGCTGGATCGCGCCGCCGTCGCCGGTGTTGCGGTGGGTGCCGTTCCAGCGCTTGGAGAAGATGTAGAGCCAGCCGTCCGGGTCGATCCCGGCGAAGGACCACATCCCGTACATGGACTGGTTGTTGCCCTGGGTGTCGCCCGCCCAGTGGTACGGGTAGTCCTGCCAGGTCACGCCGTAGTCGTCGGAGTACGCCACCCCGGACATCAGCGAGCCGTCGTAGCCGGCCGGCGGGGTCCAGGTCGCCACCGAGGTGTACTGGATGTAGGTGCGGCCGCCGAACTCGATGCAGTCGTTGGGGATGCGGCTGAACTCCCAGCCGTAGCCGTTGTCCGTCTGGTGGTTGTAGTTGAAGAGCTGGCGGGCCTGGCCGCCGGTGGGCATCGCCCAGGTGAAGGAGATCGGCGAGCCGCCACTGGCGTCGAAGTTCGCCTGCGCGAGCATCACCGGCGAACCGAGGTACGGGTCCTGCTGGGCCGGGTTGGCCCAGGAGTCGCCGAAGACGTAGCCCCAAGTACCGTCGTGCTCACGGAAGTACGGGATGCCGAGGTCCCCGGAGCCGAGCCCCTGGGCGTTCGCCGAGTCGCCGGGGGTGTCGCAGAGCGGGGTGCCGTTCTGGGCCAGCA
>NZ_JAFLNG010000428.1 GCF_017427025.1 Streptomyces sp. FH025 | reverse complement strand
GGCAGCAGTGGTTTGACGGCTTGAAAGGTGCGCGGCGGCCGTGGTGTGGTCGCCAGCCGCTCGGTCTGGCCGCGCCAGTGGGCCGCGTCGCGGGCCTCGCCGAGACTCAGGTGGTGCAGGTGCAGCAGGTACGCGGCGGTGGCGCTCCCGGCGCCGGCGGCGAACTGCCACCAGAACTGCGCGCCTTCGACCCTGCTGGTGACGTACAGCAGGCTGGCGAAGACAAGCGCGCCCTCGGGGTGAACCTGGTCGGAGTTGACGAGCCGGTCGAGGGAGCGGCCAGCTTGGGGTGCGTTGAGGACCAGGGCGACGGCCAGCTCCAGTTCGTGGAAGGCCTGTTCGTGTTCCGAGGGGAAGGGGGCCGGAGCCGCCGTGATGTGGGCGGCTGCGGCGGGCAGGGCGGTGGTGGTGCAGGCATAGACCCTGGCCTCGGGGGTGTCCGCGGTCAGCCCGGTGGCGAGGGTCGGGTTGTCGAGCCAGGTGAGCAAGCTGGGGTGCTGGTCTGCGGGTCGGCTCACTGGTCCTCCTTCCGTTCGGCGAGGTCGGGCCTTCCGATGGCGTGGGCGAGGCGACGGCGGGCGTGGCGGAGGTTGGAGCGCAGGGTGGCCACGGGCGTGCCCAGGTACGAGGCGACTTCCTCATCGTCCATGTCGAGGCAGTACTTGAGCACCACACTGTCATGTTGCCGCTCGGGCAGTTCGAGGATCGCGGTCAGCAGGCCGATCCGCTCGGGCAGGCTCTCCAAGCTGATGCGGGCCTGGCGGCGGAAATGGTCGATGACCGCGTCCATTGCTGCGGCCTGCACGGCGACCGGCTCACTCTGCGCGGCACGCCAGGCCGCGAGGTGCTCCTTGAGGAGCCTCCAGGCGTAGGCGGCGGGGATCTCCTGGCGCAGGGCAACCGGCCAGTTGCGGTGCAGATGGTCCTTGGTGGCGGCCACCACCAGCTCGGGGCCGTTGTCGCGGTAGCCGACCTGGGTGCGGACGAACCCCAGCCAGGCGCGCTCGTGCGTGACGCAGAACGCGTCGAAGGTGAGCGTCAGGCGTGCTCCACCTGGCGTCGTCCCGCTGGTGTCGTTCATAGTCCGGTCTCCCCTGCGGCCGCCGACGCTGGGCGGCTCGTCCCGGTTGATCAGCATGGTGGTGCCCCTCCCCGGACCGGCGCGCGGCCGGTGCTGGTATGCCTCGGGGGAACTCCTGTCCCCCCAAGGCACATGCAAGCGCAGTCGGGGCCCCTTGGTGCAAAGGAAGCGCAAAGAAAATGACAGACGGTAATAGTATGACTACGGCATTGTCCGATTGCCCGTTCGGCATGTTGGCCTAGGTTGGGCCGCGGCGCTTCCACGCTGTCCGCTGCCGTCTGGGCGGCTTCGGGGTTGACATGCAACGGCCCCGGGCAGAAACCGCTGGAGCATCCGCCGGTGGCGTGCGCCGCATGGCGCAGCACAGTGACGGAACAGGACGATGGGCCCGGGGGGACACGGTGCACGACAACGAGGACGACGAGATCGATCTCCAGCTCCACAAGGCCCACTCGGCCCGCATGTACGACTACTACCTCGGCGGGATGACGAACTTCGCCGCCGACCGCGAGGCCGCCGGCCAGGCGATCGCAGTGTTCCCGTCCGCGCGGATCGCCGCGCGGGCCAACCGGGCGTTCATGCACCGCGCGACGCGTCTGCTCGCCGATCGGGGCATCGCCCAGTTCCTCGACATCGGCACCGGCATTCCCACGTCGCCGAACCTTCACGAGGTCGCGCAGGGGATCAACTCGCAGGCTCGGGTGCTCTATACCGACAACGACCCCATCGTGCTGGCGCACGCTCAGGCCCTGCTGCTGAGCAGCCGCGAAGGCCTGACTTCCTATCTCCAAGCCGACGTCACCGATCCGGCCGCGATCCTCTCCTCGCGGGAGTTAGAGCAGACCATCGACCTCACCGCGCCGGTCGCGCTCAGCCTGATCGCCCTGCTCCACTTCGTTCCTGACGACCACGGCGCCTGTCGCATCGTGGATCAGCTCAAGGACGCACTGTCTCCTGGCAGTGCGCTGGTGATCAGCCACGGAACCCCCGACTTCGGTCCAGCCGACGCGGAACGGATCACCCAGGTCTACGCCGCCGCCGGTACCGAGGTCCGCATGCGCACGCGTGAGCAGATCGAGCGTTTCTTCGACGGCTGGGACCTCCTCGACCCTGGCGTCAGTCCAACCCACAGGTGGCGGCCGGAAGGCGCCGCCGAGCAGGAGATCACCGACGCTCAGGTGAGCGCCTACGCCGCCGTAGCGGTGAAGCGGTGACCTCTGCTGCCAAGTGAAGCACCCGCGGCCCCCTCGGGTGCAACCGCCCGGCCACGAATCCCCAGCGTTCCGCACCGCCCCGGCCACCAAGCCGTCAGGGCATCGCTCAGCTGACGGTCCGCGCGTCGGCGAACAGCGCCAGCGCCGCGCTGATCTCGCCCGGCTGGAGCACCGCCAGGGTCTTGCTCTCGTCAGCCGGGGGCTCGGACGGCTGCCAGTCGATCTCGGCGGCGGTGAGCACGGCGACCAGGTGCTGCACGGCGGAGGCCAGGCGGTCGGCGTTCTCGCCGGAGAGGACCCGCCCTGCCTTGTGCTGGAGGTCCACGAGGATCTTCGTCTGGGAGGCGACCCGCTCCACGTCGGGTGCCAGGGCGGCCAGCGCCGCGTCGGGACCGGTTCCCTCGACGTCGAGGACCAGGCGCACGGGGCTGGGCTGGCCGACGGTCGGAACACCGTCACCGGAGAGCGTGTACGGGACCTCCCAGCTGGTCGAGCCGAAGCCATCCTGGGTGTACCTCCAGATGGTCGCGATGACCCGGTCCGGGTAGGTGCCGATGATCTCCACGGTGCCGTACTCAAGGCGGTCGTCTTCGGTGGGGCGCAGGCGCTGCTCCACGGCGGAGGCGATGGCGTCGATCCGCTCCTCGAGCGTGCCAGCCAGAGGCGCCAGTTCCACCTGGGTGTCGCCTAGGACCCCGCGGGCCTTGTGCTGCTTGAGGTCGAGGGTCGAGGTGTAGGGGTTCGCGCCGAACAACACCGGCGAGTACTCGTACAAGTCGAGGTCGGTGATGCGGCGAACCCCCTTGGAGCGTTTGGCCGTTCGGACCTGGTAGCCGATCGACCACTGCACCTGGTCGCCGAAGAAGATCAGGTTGGCGTACATGTCCTTCCCGGCCTGGGTGGCCAGGTTGCAGCGGCCCTTGACGAGGAGCGCGCCGGCCTCAGCGGGCCAAGGCTGCCCGTTCGGCAGGGCGGTAGGAAGGCGCGGGTCGCCGGGCAGCAGCTCCTCGGTGTGCTCGGTGCGGGCCGTCCACTGGTTCCAGTCGTGCGACCACACGCCCTTCGGCGTGATCTCCGCGAGGGTGCGGGCGTAGGCGCCGGGCTCGATCACGTCGCCGTCGTGGTCGCGCAGCCCGGTGATCGACACGAGCGTGGTGAAGGTGCCCTGGTCGTCGTCGGTCTCCAGCACGCCGAGCATCGCCTGCTTGTGGTCCAGCGTGCTGCTGGGGGTCGGTGCCACCGTCTCGCTCCCGGTTCGCTGGGTTGGTGGCGGTCACGGTAGGCGGACGGCGGGCTTGGGTCTCGTTCTACTCGTCGTACCAGTTGTCGTCGTCGGTCTCGGCGTAGACCTGTTGGACGTGCCAGTCGCCGGGGCCGGCGAGGATGACGATCTCGGACTCGTCCAGGCAGCCGATGCCGGTCCCGGGCACGGCCAGGATGCGGGTGACCGGGATGTCGCCGCTGATCGTGTAGCCGACGTGGACCTCGCCGCCGTGCGTGGCGAACGCGGCGGCGACGTGTTCTTCGGTGGTGAAGGACGACAGCGGGCGCAGGGGCAGGTCGGTGACCGTGCCCTGGCCGTCGATCTCGCTGACGTGGGTGTCGTCGTAGCCGCCGGTGAAGCCGCGGTGGACGGTGACGTGGGTGACGCCGAGGTCGGCGAAGTGCGCCTGGGTGGTCTCCCACATGGCGGCGAGGAAGGCGTGCAGCACGGGGCCGTCTTCGGCGAGAACCTGCGCGGTCTCGGCGTCGAGGTGGGCGTCCCCGTGCTCCCAGGCCATGGTGTCGGTGAGGTTGAAGGCCTGGCGGGCGGTCTCCTGGAGGGCGAGGGCGTTCGCGTCGTGGTCGTTGGAGGTCGCCGCCCACCCGGCGGCGAGGTGGGAGACGGCCTCGGCGCGCGCGAAGTCCCGGTACTCCTCGGAGCTCATCCTCACGTAGCCCCAGGGCTCGCGGCGGGCTCCGCTGTTGAGGTCGGCTTGCTCGACGTAGTCGGCGTAGCCGTTGGCCCCGGACTCCGGGCGGTACGCGGCGAGGTGTCCGGCACGGACCCGGGCGAGGCGGTCGCGCTGGCGGTCGGACAGCAGTTGCTCGTCGGGGATGCCGTTCATCGTCTTGGCGAGCGAGTCGCACATGGCGGCCTTGACGGTTGCGGGGGACCTCTGCCGCTTCCCGAGCAGGTCGGATTGGCTCACGGCATGGTCGTCCGCGAGGGTGCCCGGGAGGCCGACTCGGCCGGCGCCCGGATGGTGGGCGAAGCGGCCTTGGTGGTCGCGCACGTGCCGGGCCTCGTCCCAGGGTCGGTTCTTGCGGCGCAGCCGGAGGGTGACGGCGGGGAAGTCGTGCACCGCACCGCCTTCTGCCGGGGACCAGGACGGCGGCAGCGTGGCACCGGGCCAGGGGTGGTGTCGCGCCGACGGATGCCCGGGCTACTCAGCGGGCTGCCAGTGCCAGGTGCCGGGGCCGGCCAGAATGATGACCTCCGACTCGTCCAGGCAGCCGAGCCCCGTGACCGGCGTCGCGATCACCCTGCCTGCGGGCACGATTCCGCTCATCACGAAGCCGGGCCCCTCGGCGGTCGCGAAGCCGTACGCCTGATCCGGGTCGAGGGAGAACGCGGAAAGCGGGCGCAGCAGCGGGTCGGCGAGGGTGCTGCCGTCGACGGTCGAGCCCGCAGGTGGCCGGCCGTCGGGGGTGGCCACGCCGCGCCACACGGTCAGGGAGCCGAGGTGGGCTTCGGCCAGGTGGTTCTGGGTGCGCTCCCACATCGCCGCCAGCATCGCCGCGTGACCGGTTCCGAAGGCGGCCCGATGGTCGGCAGTCACCCGTGCGATCTGGTCGGTGCTGGGCCAGTCGGCGGCCGGGTACAGCCCGAAGGCGTCTCGGGCGGTCTCCTGGAGGGCCAGGGCTCCGGCGTGTTCGTCGTTGGACGTCATCGCCCAGGTGGCGATCACCTGGTGGACGGCGTCGCGCCGCAAAAGCTCGCGGGCCCGGTCGGCGTCGACGTGCGTCCAGGACGAGTCCTCGGGGGAGTCGCCCGGCCAGACGGAGTTGGCGATGCCGGTCGCGGGGTCCTCGTACGCGTGCACCTCCCCCGAGCGCACCCGGTCGAGCCAGACCCGGTCGTGCTCCAGCAGCAGCGCTTCGTCCGGCATGTCCCGCAGGTCGCGGGTGATCCCCTCCACCACGTTCGCCTTGTACGCCTTGGCGACGCGCCCGCTCTGCCCGTCGCGGAACACCAGGCCGTGCTGCTCCTCGTCAAAGCGGGGTTCGGAGCGCGGCGCCCTGGACGGCCGGCTCGCGGCCGCTCGGATGCGCTCCAGCAGCGGGTTCAGCCCCGCGCCGGGGCCGCGCGCGAACCGGCCTCGGTCGTCGCGTGGATGGAGGCCCTCGCTGAACGGACGGTGTTTGGCGCGGAGCCTCAGGCGCACGACAAAGACTCGTTCCAGCACTCTGTGCCCCCTGCTACAGCTGCGGCTTGCTTGCCGAGACTTCCAGCGAGGGCGGCCTTGCGTCGCGTTCAGATCGTGGTCTCGCTGATCAACACCGATACGACACGGTCGGCGGGGGAGCTTTAGGAATACATTCTATACATTGAGAGTTGCTGCTACTCTCGATGTATAGCCGCAACTCAGGGAGGGGGATTGAAAGTGAAGGTCACGTTCATCCAGGTCGAGGGCACAGCGGACGAGCTGGACACATCCGAGGTGGGAAGGCAGCTCATTGCCGCCATGAGAGTGAACCCGGCACCCACCAGCCGTCTCGCTGTGGAGGAAGATGCGCCGGTCAACAACAGTTGGCAGTCGCTGCCCGTTCCCGGCCTCGCGGCTGAGGGGCAGGCGGAGGTGAAGAAGCTCCTGAGCCGGAATCCTGCTGCAGAGCAGTTCGTCTCGTTCCTCAGGAAGACGACTTCTTGGCCCAACGCCGCACTGCACGGGGTCAAGCGCAAGACCCACCAGGAGGGTGAGCCCCTCGACTACAGCGACTACCTGCGACTGCGACGGCAGGGGAGCCAGCTTGGCGGATTCGCATACGTCTACGCCGACACTGGCGTGGTCAACCTGCGACTCAACTACGACAGCGACGCCGCGATCCTTCACAGCATCGCGCCGGACGCCTATATCGTGCCCAAGGGCCATCGCGCCTACCGGGTGAGCGTGCAGATCACGGACGAAAACACGCTTCGCCAGGCACTCAAGCTCGCCGAGATGGCCTACAAGCTGACGTAGCTGAGGACCGTGGCGGTCAGGCCGGATCCTGCTTCGCCACCAGCGTCTTAGCTTCCTCTAGCAGGCCCTCAGGCGCCGCCCTGCCGAACGGCTGGGAGAGCAACCTGTTTGCAGCTTCCTCCCGAGGAACGCGGAGTACCTGGGCGAGCCCGTCGAGCGTGGTGACGGGCTCGCCGTTCGGGTAGCGGATGTCCCAGCTTCGGGAGCGCAGCCAGTCCTCGTTGAGCTGCTGG
>NZ_JAFLNG010000427.1 GCF_017427025.1 Streptomyces sp. FH025 | reverse complement strand
CTTGTTGAGCAGCGCCTGGGCCTGCGTGAGCTTGTCCTGGATGCCCTTCTTCTCGGCGGAGAGTGCGGCGTTGGTGGTCTCCAGCCCGGCGAGGGCGGCGGCGGCCTCGCTGCGGTCCTGGTCGAGGCGGCGCTGCTCGCCCTGGAGCCGCTTCAGCAGATCGGCCTGGGAGGTTGCCACCTGGCCCTGCATGGAGGCCTGGGTGAGGTAACTGTCGGGGGTGGAGCTGAGCATGAGCTGCACGGTGGGATCGATTCCGCCGCTGCGGTACTGCTCCCCGGCCATCACACCGAGCTCGGTCCTGAGCTCGTTCAGCCTGGCCTGGCCGTCGGCGACCCGCTCCTGTATTCGGTTGGCTCCGACCTGGAGCTGCTCTTGCTTCTCCTTGAAGCCGTTGTACTTCTCGATCGACGCCTCGGCCTGCTCGTTCAGCGCGTCGACCTGGGCCTTCACCGTCTCGACCGTGGGCGCCGGTTCGGCGCGCGCGCCGACGCCGGACGCGAGGACCGCACCGCCCGCCATCGCGGTGGTGAGGACGGCCATCCGGGCCCGGCTCGGCGGGTTCGGCTTGCGGTGGCTTCCCATCGTTCGGCTCGCTCCTTCGGCACGTGATGCGCCCACGCGGGTGCGCGCGGGCACGTCTGCCGAAGACACGGAAGTACGGCCCTCGAACAGATACTAATGAACTTAGTACATAAGTAGAAGGACTCCACAAGCACCCCCGCCGTCTACGATGGGTGCCGAGTATCGGGTTCTTCGGGGAAGCGGGCGGGCTGTGCGACGGTTGGGTGACCTGGAGGCGGAGATCATGGACCGCCTGTGGACCTGGGACCGCCCGGCCACCGTGCGCGAGGTCGTCGACGACATCAACCGGCAGCGCCCGATCGCGTACACCACGGTGATGACCGTCGCCGACATCCTGTACGGCAAGGGGGTGCTGACCCGCGAGAAGCAGGGCCGCGCCTGGCTCTACCGGCCGGCCCTCAGCCGCGAGGCCTACACCGCGGCGCTCATGCAGGAGGCCCTCGACTCCAGCCGGGACCGCCCGGCCGCCCTGGCCCACTTCATCGACGAGATCTCCCCCGACGAGCTCGAAGTGCTCCGCGGCCTGCTCGACGCGAGGCCGACCCCGGAGGGCCCGTGATCTCCACGGCGCTCCTCGCCGTCTACGCCCTGCTCGTCGGGCTGGCCGCGCCCCGACCGCTCCGGCGGGCCCGCTGGGCGCACCGCGCGCCGGGTCTGGCCACCACGCTCTGGCTCGGCCTGCTGCTGTCCTTCGTCGTTTCGCTCGCTCTGGTGGTGCACCACCTGGTGGTGCCCGAGCGGCACCTGCACGAGGGAGTGCTCGGGATCCTGCACGCCTGCGGTGTGGCCGGAGCGGTGAGCCCCGGGCCCGTGGGCGACGTCGCACGGATGACGGCCCCGCTGATCGTCGCACTCTGGCCGCTCGGCTGGTTCGCCGCGGTGCTGCTGCGCGCCCGCCGCCACCGCAGCCACCACGCCGACATGCTCGACCTGGTCGCGCGGCCGGAGCCCGGCCTCGCGGCCACGGTGCTGAACCACGACACTCCCGCCGTCTACTGCCTGCCCGGCCGGGCTCGGCGGATCGTCCTCACCAGCGGAGCCCTGAACGCCCTCACCCCCCAGCAGCTCCAGGCCGTCCTGGCGCACGAGCGCGCCCACCTGACCGGCCGCCACCACCTGCTCACCGGTGCCGCCGAGGCGTTCACCCGCGCCTTCCCCGGACTGCCGCTGGCCACCGCCGCACGGACCGAGATGGCGACGCTGCTGGAGATGGTCGCCGACGACCGAGCCGTCCTCGTCCACCCGCCGCACACCCTGGCCAGCGCCATGTGCGAGGTAGCCGCCGGTCGGGCACCCGGGTACGGCTTCGGCGCCGGCGGATCCACGGTCGTCGCCCGCGCCACCCGACTGCTGCGCCCCGGCAAGTCCCCGCACCCGCTGGCCTGGACGTCGATCGCGGTCTTCGCGCTCGCCGCGCCGATGCTGCCGTTCCTGTTCGCCTGCGGCTCAGCCGCCGGCTGAGCCCGTCGAGTCGACGGAACCCGGGCAGACCCCCTGCGACCGAACACCCGACGCACTGCGCCACGAAACTACTAAGTTCGTTAGTTGATATGGTTCCACGGCACCCGGTCGCACCGGCCGGACGCGGGCTCCGACGCGTCGGGACGGCGACACTCTCCGGCCGGCTCCCCGAGCAGGCATTTACTAATCTACTTAGGAGTTTCGCGTACACTTCCGGCGTGGAACTCGCTTACCTTCCCAGCCCCTCGCGCGGCGTGCTCTACCTCGGACCGATCCCGCTACGGGCCTACGCCTTCTGCATCATCGCGGGCATCGCGGTGGCCGTCCGGCTCGGCTCACGTCGGTGGGCCGCCCGCGGCGGCAAACCGACGGTGGTCGCCGACGTGGCGATCTGGGCCGTCCCCTTCGGCATCATCGGCGGACGCCTCTACCACGTCATCACCACCCCGGAGCCCTACTTCGGCGCCGCCGGCAACCCCTGGAAGGCCTTCGCGATCTGGAACGGCGGCCTCGGCATCTGGGGCGCGGTCGCCCTGGGCGCGGTCGGCGCCTGGATCGGCTGCCGTCGCCACGGCGTCCCGCTGCCCGCCTACGCCGACGCCGTCGCACCCGGCATCGCGCTCGCCCAGGCGATCGGGCGCTGGGGCAACTGGTTCAACCAGGAGCTCTACGGCCGGCCCACCGGTCTGCCCTGGGGGCTGGAGATCACCCGAACCCTCCCCGACGGCTCCACGACAACGGGCATCCACCACCCGACCTTCCTGTACGAGTCGCTCTGGGACGTCGGTGTCGCCCTGCTCGTGATCTGGGCCGGCCGCCGGTTCTCCCTGGGTCACGGCCGCACCTTCGCCCTGTACGTCGCCGCGTACACCGTCGGCCGGTTCTGGGTCGAGTACCTGCGGATCGACACCGCCCACCAGTTCCTCGGGCTGCGCGTGAACGACTGGGTCTCACTGCTGGTCTTCGCCGGCGCCGTGATCGGCCTGGTCGTCTCCGCCCGTCGCCACCCCGGCCGGGAGGGACCCGAGGCCTTCGACCCCGAGACCCCCGCGGCCGAAGAGGTCCCCGCAGCGGCACCCGCCCTTCTGGAGAAGTGATGAACCCGTCCGGACCCGCACTCCCGAACCGGCCGCGGCCGTACAAGCTCCGGATCAGGCACAGCCGCCGCTGGAAGGCCGGCGTGACGGTCATCGCCTTCGCCTCCGCGATGGCCGTGGTGCACCTGCTGGAGCACTGGCACCTGTTCACCCTGACCACCGTCAACCTGGACGACGCTCTCTTCGGCTGGCCCGCCGCCGTCCTCGCCGGACTGGGCGCCGTCGTCATGGGACGGGACTGACCTCGTACGGACGTCGCGACGACCGCCACCTCCCCGGCCGGGGATGCGTCAGGTCCCGGGCCGGGGCCGCACTACTCGCCTCACCGCACCGCCACCGGGCCGGCCACGATGCGACCCCGGCCCATGCCGCCCGGCGCCGGCCCGCGAGGCGGGTTGCCGGTCCCCGGACGCGTGCCGCTCACTGCACCCCCGCAGGGCGTTCGCGCGCGGCGAGCACGGTCGCGGCCCCTGCGCTCGCCCCGGGTCGTCGGGTCCGGCGACGGGGTACGAGCAGCGCGATCGTCGCGAGGACCGCCGCGCCCTCCGGCCAGGAGCCGACCCGGTCGGCGGGCGTGCGCGTGGTGCGCAGCGGCAGGTCGGCGGTCAAGGTCTCCTGGGTCCACTGCCCGGTGCGTCGGGCGGTGGTGCCGTCCGGGCGGATGACGGCGCTCACACCGCTGGTCGCCGCGACGACCAGGGCGCGGTCGTGTTCGACGGCGCGTAGCCGGGCCATGGCGAGCTGCTGCTCGGTCTCGGCGGTGGAGCCGTCGCGCATGTAGGTCGCGTTGTTGGTCTGCTCGACCAGCAGGTTGGCACCGGCGCGGACGCCGTCGCGGACGGTGGCGTCGTACCCGACTTCGAAGCAGATCACGTCCGCCATCCGGACCCGCCCGGCGCTCAGCACCGTGGTGCCGGTGCCGGGGGTGAAGTCGCGCGGGATGAGCTGGAGGTCGCCCAGGCCGCCGAGCAGGGTGCGGGCGGGGATGTACTCGCCGAAGGGGACCAGGTTGCGCTTGGCCTGGAAGGGGCCCGGACCGGTGTCGGGGTGCCAGAGCCGGCCGGCGTTGAGCATGCCGCCGCCGGGCCGGTCGAGGATGGCGCCGACCAGCACCGGCCGGTCGACGGCGGCGACCGATTCGCGGACCAGGCGGCCGAGGCCGGCGTCGTGTGAGGGGTCGGCGTCCAGCGCGTTCTCCGGCCAGATGACGACATCGGGGCTGGGCAGTTCGCCGGCCCGGATCCGGTCGGCGAGCCGCTTGGTGGCCTCGGCGTGATTGGCGGCCACCGTCCCGACCCGCGCCTGCTCGGCCAGCGTCCGCTCGCGGGGGACGTTGCCCTGGACGACCGCGATGGTCGCCCGGTCCTGACCGTCGTCCGGGTTGGGCAGTGGCAGCACGACCGAGGCGGCGGCGGTCGCCACCAGCCAGCCCGAGGCGCGCAGCCGGGCCGTCCCGCGTTCGCCGAGGACGACGGCGGCGAGCCCGGCGCCGACGAGGGCGGTGGCGAAGGTGACGGCCGGTGCGCCGGCCCAGCGGGCCCAGGCCAGCAGCGGCGAGTCCGCCTGGCTGAAGGCGAGCCGCCCCCAGGGGAAGCCCCCGAGCGGGAACCGCCCGCGCAGCGCCTCCCCGGCGGTCCACCACAGGGCGACCGCGAGCGGCCACGCCCGCAGGCGCAGCAGCCTCGGCAGGGCTGCGGCGGTGGCGGCGACGATCGCCGACTCGGCCGCCGTCAGGGCGAGCCAGGGCAGGAACCCGATCGAGTTGACCAGCCACCACACCAATGGGCCGAAGAAGGCGAGTGAGAACAGCAGCCCGTGGACAGCGGCCTTCCGCGCCGGATGCCCGGCGGCGGCAACGAGCAGGGCGGCCACCCCGAGCGGCGCCAGCGGCCAGAGCCCGTACGGCGGGAACGCGAGTGCGAGCACCGCGCCGCCGACGAGTGCGACGGCCGCGGCTGGACGTGGACCGAGCCTCGGCTCGGTCGGGCGCTCAGACACCGGCATGCGCGTGGCGACCCGACCACTCGAACTACGAAACATCTTAGGAGACACGCGAGGGAGTCTGCCACCTCGCAGGGCCGGTCGGCCTCGTCCGCGGGGACGAGCGGTTCCGTCCGACCGGCCGGAGAGTCCGACCGATCGGCCGAGGCGGGGTCGGGGCGGGCACTGCGAGGGTGGCGGCCATGGACATCGACTCCCCTTCCTCTTCCAGCACTTCATCCACGTCCGGCGCGCCGCGCCGGGCCCTGCTCGGCGCCTCCGCGCTCGGCCTGGCCGGAGCCGCCGCCACCACGCTGGGCGCCGGTCGGGCACAGGCCGCTCCGGGTGACCGGCGGGGCGGGGCGCAGGTCGACCCCGGCCGCCGGCGCCAGGGTGACGACCGGTTCCGGGACAAGGCGGTGCTGATCACCGGCGCCACCTCGGGCATCGGCCGGGCGACCGCGCTGGCCTTCGCCGCGGCCGGCGCCCGGGTGGCGTTCTGCGGGCGGCGCACGGCGCTGGGCCGCCAGGTCGAGCAGGAGATCCGCGATTCCGGCGGCGAGGCCTCGTACCTCCCGGCGGACGTGCGCGACCCGGCGCAGGTCGAGCGGTTCACCGAGCAGGCGGTGGCCCGGTACGGCGCGCCGGACATCGCGGTCAACAACGCGGGCATCGGCAGCGGCAAGCTCCTGCACGAGCTGAGCGTCGCCGAGTGGGACGACGTGCTGAACACCAACGCGCGTGGCGTGTTCCTGGCGCTCAGCTACCAGATCCCGCACATGCTGAAGGCCGGTCGCGGCGTGATCGTCTGCACCGCCTCCTCGGCCGCCGAGCAGGCCCGGCCGAACGGCGGCGCGTACACGGCCAGCAAAAGGGCGATTCAAGGTCTGGTCAAGGCGGCCGCCTTGGCGTACGGGACGCGGGGCATCAGGATCAACGCGATCCTCCCGGGCACCACCGACACCGCCTTCGTCCGCCCGCCGGGCATTCCGGACGCGGCCTGGGAGCGGTTCAAGAAGGCCTACGGCCCTTTGAACATCGAGGGGTTGGAGCGGATGGCCGAGCCCGAGGAGATCGCCCGGGCGATCCTGGCCCTGACCTCGGACGACTTCGGCTACCAGACCGGCGCTTCGGTGCCGGTGGACGGCGGGGCGACGGCCGGACGGCGGATGGTGCTGCCGCCCGTGAACTGATCGTCCGTCAGGCCGCGACCCGTCCGCGGACTGAACACTCGGCGAACGATTGCAGCCAGTAGTTGAACCGTCACCATGAGTGTGACGCAACGCACACACGCCATGTCCACAGCGTGTGCGAGACTCATCTCAAGGAGTGAGATTCCCTTAATTTCCAAGGAGGTTCGCATCATGCGCGCTCGGATCGCAGCTGTGATGATGACGGTGGCAGGGATCGCCGGCCTGACGGCCGGCCCCGCCATGGCCGCCACGGCCACGACCGAGGCCGACACCGCGGCCTGCGCCGCGGTGCTCAACCGCCCCTGCATCACGCACCAGGCCGACAGCGCGGGCATCGTCGGCATCGCCCAGGTCAGCGCCGCCCCCGACCAGCTGACGATGGTTCAGGTCGAGATCCGCACCCAGCAGGCCTGGGGAAGCCCGTGGGAGACGATCGCCAGCGCCAC